>JBGQNJ010000188.1:0-3789 GCA_041501065.1 Dehalococcoidia bacterium | reverse complement strand
GCAGAGGCGTCGCCCGATACGGGCGAAGGCGCCCCGCGGCGTCGCCGTCGCCGTCGAGGAGGGCGCGGCCGTCGCAATCACGGTGCGTCGACGGACCAATCGCCGCCGCCGGCGTAGGACGCGTCTATTCGTCGCTATCGCGGCGCAGCGGCGGATGCTCCCATCTCAGACGCCGAACGGTCCGCCGCATACCGGGACGTGACACATCCTACTGCCTTCACAGCGATCAGGCAGCCTCCGATTGTGCCGGCATTCTGCAATCAGAGTCGCTATGCGGCGCTGGCATCGACTTCCCACAGGGCGAAGACGTTTCCTTCCGGGTCCTGGCAGACCGCGAACCATCCCATTTTCGGCACCGGCCGCTTCTCCATGAGGAGCTGTCCGCCCTGCGATGTCACTTTCTTCGAGAACTCCTCCACGGATTCGACTGCGAAATAGTCGAGGATCCCCTGCGATGGCATAGTCTTCTTCATCATCCCGCCGTCCGGCCCGCCCTCTCCTTCGCCGGTGTTGATCATCCAGTATTCCATGTCGCCCGGCGCCTTCTCTATCTTCCAGTCGAAGACGCCGCGGTAGAAGTCGGCAAGCTTCGCGACGTCATCCGCCGCCAATTCGAAATGCATGATCGATCTCTTCACAGTTACGCCTCCCTTCGCTGCGGGTTATCGTGCTAATTGAATTGGCTGAGATGGCTACAGGCGGGTCTCCACCGCCTCGCGGTTTACGTTGCGGAGGAACGCCTCAATGTAGTCGGCGCGCTTCAGACCGTAGTCGATCATGAAGGCGTGCTCGAACACGTCCATGACGAGAACCGGCGTGCACCCCGCGAGGTGGTTATTCTGGTGCTCGTTGATCCACTCGTTGATCAGCGCTCCCGACGCGCCGTCGCGGTAGAGGATCGCCCAGCCGACGCCGCGCATCGCGCCCGTGGCCTTGAAGTCGGCCAGCCAGGCGTCGACGTCGCCGAAGTCCGCCGCGACGCGCTGCGCGAACTTGTCGGACTGCGCCAGGTCGCCCTTGCCGCCGAGGTTCTCGAAATAGTACTCGTGGAGGCGCATACCGTCCCACTCGAACCCCATGCGGCGCTTGAGCTCCGCGTACTCGGGGGTGCCCAGCTTCCCGTCCTTCGCCATCTGGGCCAGGGTGTCGCGGAGCTTGTTGGTGTTGGTGACATAGCCCTGGTAGAGAGTGAAGTGGTTCTTCAGCAGCGTCTCGCTGAAACCGTCCATGCCAATGAGATGGCTGTAGTCCTTCGCTTCGTACATGTAGAGGAGCCCTCCTTTTTCTGTGGCTCGCCGGCGTCCTGCCCGGCGCACCCATTGAGAACACAATATACTCGACGGCCTGATGCCTCAACCCGCGGCAGCGATGCGCAGCGCCGCGCCCCCTCGCCGGCGACCGGGCCATAACGATAGCCGCCTGCCGTGTGCCGCGCGGCCCTGCGCGGCAGGCTCAGGCAGCCTTGGCGTCCCCCATGGACTCGGAGTCGAAGATCAACCCCTGGTCGACGGGCCGTCGCTGCGTAACGGCGACGCGCCGGAAGCCGCACTGAAGACAGACCACGTCCCAGCTTCCCGGTGGGTCGTACTCGAGCCCCAGATTGCCGCGACAGCGCGGGCACCTCGCCAGTCCTGAGTCCCACTTCGGTTTCACCATCTTGATCGCCTCCTTACGACAGCGGCAACGCGGCTGCTACCCCTTCATGCCGCAGCCGGTGCCGGTTTAGTGTCCACAATTGCCGCCAGGTCGTTGAGCTGCACCTGCAGCCAGCGGCCGATGTCATGTCGTAGCACGGCCCGACGCAGGAGCGCGGCCCGTTCGCGACGCTCGCTGTCGCTGAGCGTGAGCGCCGTGAAAAGCGCCTCGGCGGTGTTCTCGATGTCTTCCGGCCGGACGGAGATCGCGCCCTCGCGCAACTCTTCGAACGAGCCGGTGGCTTCGGAGAGCACGAGCGCGCCGTCCCGCCGGTTCAGCACAGGCCCCTCCTTCGACACGAGGTTCATCCCGTCGACAAGGGGATTCACCATAAGCACGTCATACAGGCTGAGCGCGACCAGCGCCTGGAGCCGGTTGTGCTCGTAGAAAACCTTGACAGGCGTCCAATCGCCACGGCCGTGGCGGTCGTTGATCTCGTCCGCGAGAGCGAACACCTCGTCGGTGTAGGCGCGATACTCCGGGATGGAGGTCCGCGAAGGGACCAGGAAGGAGAGCATTCGCACCCTTCCCATCCACTCAGGGTGCTGCTGTAGCATGGCGTCGAAGGCCCTGAAGCCGGCGGCCACGTTCTTGCTCGGGTCGAGGCGGTCGACCCTGACGATGGTCTTCTCCGCCGTCTCGGCGGCCAGCTTGGAGAAGTAGGGCCGCGCCTCCGGCATTGATAGCTGGCTACGCAGGTCGAAGACGTCTACCGATATTGGGTTCGTCGACACCCTGGTGCGGCGGCCGCGGTAACTGACGATGCCTTCGCTGAAATCGACTCGCGCGCTCGGGAAGAAGGCCCAGCACATCAGGAGGAAGTCCTGCGCCCACTTCTCCGTCTGGAAGACGACGCTATCGTTCGAAAGGAGCCCCTCGCAGATAGAATCGACGATCTGGCGCGGCAACTCCTGCCAGGCCTCGAGGCTCGGCCAGGGGATGTGGATGAAGTGCTGTAGCGACGCGCTCGGGCAGAGGTTACGGATGAACATGGGCGCCGCATAGAGGTGGTAGTCATGCAGCATGACCGCGCCGCAGTTGCGCGTACTGCGGAATTCGCTCGCCACCACCTCGGCGACGGCCTGGTTCACCGGAAGGTAGCCGTGCTCCCAGGAATGCAGAGCTTCACTGCGGACGTCGCGGCGGTCGAGCCGGTCCCAGAGCGAGTGCTGAAGGAACCAGAGGATGGGGTTGCAGAACGTGCCGTAGGAGAGATCATAGGCCTCTTCCGGCGGGGCCACGAACCGCAGCCGCGTGCCCTCGCCGAAGTCGAGGATACCGCCGTTCATTGCAACTTCGCGGTCGGCAGCGCTCGCAGCGCTTGCCACCCAACTGATCGGCGCCGAGTTGGCGATCGACGTCAGTGCGCTGGCCACGCCGCCGCTCGCGCGACGCCGTCGCAGCCGCCCCGTCTCGTCGTGATAGTACTCGACCGGTCCCCGGTTGCTGACGATCAGCAGCGGTTGCTGCGGCGTAATCGCCGGGGTCGAGAACCGGGCGGGCCTTGTATACGTGAGCACCGTGTCTTCCTTTCTATCCACCTCGCTCATCCACCCGGGGTGAGTGATGCCGGAGCGTCTATCAGTGCTAAGAATCACGGCGAGCCTCAGCCTAGCTTGCTTTCGACCAGCAGTGACGGGGCCCAAACGAATCATCTTGCCTGGGGCGGGGAGCTTTCCAGGGGGCAGCTGCTGGCAGGCCTCGATTGCGGGAAGCGGCAATCTGCCGCATCTCTGCGGAGAGACCCTCAAACGTCAGCGCCACGTCGCCCATGAAGTCGACCGGCTCCGAGGCGGCGGGCTCGCTCTTCACGAGCGATATCGCGACCTGTAGAAGGTCTTCCCTTGTCAAGGGTCCGCGGCCTCCGGCGGCCTTTCGCCCGGCGGAGTCGTCGAGCAAAGCGGTGGGTATCTTGTGTCTGTCGTACATCAGCGCACCTATGCGACCTTAGTTCGGGCCGTCCGGAAGAGCGGCCCTATCTCCGGCAGTTCGGTTGCAGGCCTGTCGACGAACAGGCGTTGCTGAAGAATGGTCTTCTGGGACTTGTCCAGCGAGGCACCGCACCGGATGCAGGACACGTAGTTCCCGTAGTAG
>JBGQNJ010000187.1:0-3802 GCA_041501065.1 Dehalococcoidia bacterium | reverse complement strand
TGGCCCCGCGATTGCTGGCCGCGCTCGGGACGGCCGCGGCGGTGCCCTTCGTCTGGGACTCGGCGCGAGTCCTTCTCGGGCCACGTAAGGGCCTCCTGGCGGCGCTGTTCTTCGCCATCGCCTTTGCCAACCCTTTCCTCCAGGCCAACGCGAACGCGGAGATCCTCATGCTCTGCCCTCTCGCTGCCGGCTTCTGGGCCTTCACTCGCGGCACCAGGGGCGGCAGCCAATTGTGGTTTGCCCTGGCCGGTGTTCTCACCGCGCTCGCTGTGCTGACGAAGCAGGCGGCAGCAGGGCCGCTGGCGGGCTATGGCGTGTGGCTGGTTGTGCTCGCGGTGCGCAATCCTGGGGAGCGGGCGCGCCACGTGCGGTCGACGATGATGCTCGGCGCTGGGACGCTGCTCGGTCTTACGCCCTTCATAGTGTACTTCGCCGTCAACGGTGCCCTGTACGACTTCTTTTATGCGACGGTCAAGTTCAACTTCCTCTTCTCCGGCGGCAATCCGATCATACTCAAGCTGATACCAACGCTTATCCTGGACCCACCGTCGCTCCTCGGCGGTTTGCTACTGTGGGCGCTCGCCGTGCTCGGCGGGCTGCGCCTGTGGCGACGGCGGGACCGCGCGGCGGGGCTAATCCTGACCTTCGCCGTGTCCTCGGAGATGGCCGCGCAGTTCATGGGGAAGATTTCGGCTCACTACAACGTCGGGCTGGTACCGGCGGCCGCCATTCTCGGCGCGGTCGGCTTCGACGCCGTGCTCGATGCCTGGCGAGCGGGCCGGTGCAGGCTGGGATATGCGGCCATGGCGTGCGCGGTGATTTCGATCGTCGTCTCCGGTCTCGTCTATGCCAGGCCCACGTCCGAAGACCGCTTCGTCGTCCAGTACTTCTACCGAGATTACGCCTACCGCTCGCTCGACGCCCGCGAGATCGCCCAGAAAGTCGATGCTCTGACGGGACCCGACGACTACGTCTACGAGTTCGGCCGGCAGAGCGACATATACTTCCTCGCCGACAGAAAGCCCGCCAGCCGCTGGGTGCACGCCCGCGCCTACGGCATCGACCCGACGATGCTCGAAGAGGTGTTGCGCGACCTCGAGCTGCGGCGCCCCAAACTCGTCCTGCTGACTTTCGAATGCGTGCCCAGCGCCCATGATTTCGAGGGCTGCGAGGCAGGACCGCCGCCGCCGCTTAAGGACTACCTCGACGGTCACTACCGCTACGCCGGCCGCGTCGACTACGCCGATTTCTTCCTGCGCTCGGATCAGGTGAGCGCCGACCAGCCCTCAGCGCCGCTCGTTACAGGAGGTCAACCGCGATGAGACGGGCAATGCTCGCCGCATGGCGTGTCTTCGATACTCTGCCTGTGCCGCCGCCGGTCCGTTTTCTGCTGGTAGGCGCCAGCGGCATCGGCGTGAACATGGCCGTGCTGTGGGTCCTGGTGGAACACCTGGGGCTTCCGTCTCTTGCGGCCGTGGCGCTGGCCGTGGAGACCTCGATTTGCACCAACTTCCTTCTGAACGATGTCTGGACGTTTGGGGCCGGCAGGAGGGTGCGACCCTGGTGGGCGCGCGTCTCGGTGTTCCACGGGGCGGCAGCGGTCGCAGCTGGCGTGAACCTGAGCCTGTTCCTCCTACTGACGTCGGTTGCAGGCCTCTACTACCTGGCGGCCAACCTGATCGCCATTGGTGTCGCGTCCATCATCAACTTCGCGGTGAGCGCTTCCTGGATCTGGCGCGCCGGCCCTTCGTCGATTCCTGCGGCCGTTTCCCATATCGATTGGGGACCCGAAGGGCCTTCGAAGCGGATCGTCGTCGTGCCTACGTACAACGAAAGCGCCAACATCCACCGCCTCTTGGAGCGCATCCTGGCGCTCGGGCGGGAATACGAGGTCCTGGTGGTCGACGACTCATCCCCCGACGGCACGGGCGACATCGTCGATGCTATGGCCGCGGAGGAGCCGCGAATCCACGTGATGCACCGCGAAGGGAAGATGGGCATCGGTAGCGCCTACATCGGCGGCTTTCGGAGGGCGCTGGAGCTAGGCGCGGACCTGGTCTACCAGATGGACGGCGATTTCTCACACGATCCGGACGACCTTCGTCGCCTCGGCACGGCCGTGACGCCGAGCAGCGTGGTGATCGGCTCGCGCTACGTGATGGGCGGGTCGACGCCGGGCTGGCCTCTGCGCCGGATACTGATGAGCCGCGTCGCCAACCGCGCCACGCGCGTTCTGGTGGGAATACCCGTCCGCGACGCGACGGGAGGCTTCAAGTGCTGGAGCCGCCACGTGCTCGCCCGCCTGCCGCTGGACTCCGTCCATTCCAGCGGTTTCGCCTTCCAGGTGGAGATGAACAATCTTGCCTGGCGCCTGGGATTCTCTCTGATCGAGGTGCCGATTACCTTCGAGGACCGCAAGGCAGGGCGATCGAAGGCGTCGCTGAGCATCGGAATCGAGATGGCGGCGGTCATTTGCCGCCTGTTCCTGAACCCGACGCAACCCTACGCGCCGAACTTCTAGCCGCTCATGTCCTCGACGCCCGCCGGTGCTCCCCTGCGCATCGCCCACGGCTACGGCAACAGCCGCGAATTCGTACAAATCGCCCTTGAAAACCGCGTCGACGTCATCGAGGCGGACGTGCGCCTGAGAGGCGGACGCCTGCGGCTGGGCCACGAGCGGCGGCTGCCCCTGCTGCCGCTCCTTTTCGGGCGACGACCGCGCGGCCAATCCCCACGATCCCGTCTGGCGTTCGCGTTGGGCCCGTGGCAGGTCCGCCTGGACAGCGGCTCGTTCCCACTAGACGAGATGCTGGCGATGGTCACCGGAAAATGCGGTCTGCTGCTCGATCTCAAGAGCCCGTTGATGGCGGGCAACCGGCGCCGCTTTGTCGAGGCACTGCTTGCGATCATGCGCCAGTTCAACCAGACAGGAGTGCGCCTCTGCGGCGACTGGCCGCTCCTCAACGCCGTTCGCCGCGCCCTGCCCGAGTCGAAGGTCTACTACTCGGTGGCGGACCGTCGCCGCTGGCAGGCGTTTGTCCGACGGGTCGAGGGAGGCGACCCGATACGCGGCGTATCGCTACGGGCCAGGCTTCTCGATGAGCCGACGGCGCGCTTCCTGCGGGGACGGGGTGTCGAGGTGCTCTGCTGGCCGGTGGATGCCAGCGCCGAAGCCGCTCGGGTGACGGCCCTGGGCGCCGCCGGCATCATCAGCTACGACCTCGCCGTACTCGCCGCGACCGGCGAGGCGGCGGGCGACGAGCGTCGCTGAGGGAGCCATCTGAGGCGGGCGAACCATTCGCCGACCGGGCCGCAGACGAGGGCGTACGAGGCGCTGGCGTAGACGACGCCGCCGATGACGTCGGCGACGTAGTGATGCCCCAGGTAGACGACGGCGAAGAACACGGTCGCGGGATAGAGAATCACGAGCCAGCCGCGGTTCCCCCACAATCGACAGGCGAAGAGGAAGAAGAGCCAGGGATAGGCCGCGTGCAGCGAAGGCATGGCCGCCACCGAGTTGGGGCTCACCTTGTCGTAGAGGAAGGCGGTGTGCGAGGAGAGGTGGATAATCCGCACGCCGTCCAGGTAGCCGTTCGCGCTTGCCCACCAGGGCGGAGCCGTCGGCACCAGCACGAACGTGACGAAGGCGGCGTAGGACAGCAGGAGCAGCGCCGCCATGAACCGCCAGTACTGGTCGCGTCGATACTGCCAGATGAGCGCCGCGAACAGCAGCGGCACGACGAAGTGCGCCGTGTGTAGCAGGGCCGCCGCGGAGTCGTACCAGTGGGTGGCATGTTCATCG
>JBGQNJ010000186.1:0-3814 GCA_041501065.1 Dehalococcoidia bacterium | reverse complement strand
TCCTCGACTAGCGGGACGGCCCAGGCGAAGACTTCGTGCATCGACCGGTACAGGCGCAGGACCTCGTCGTCGCTGAGAGTGGAGCGCTTTCGAAAGGGATTGATCTTTGCTACGAAGAGAATCTCGTCGGAGTAGGCATTGCCGATACCGGCGATGAACCTCTGGTTCGTCAGGATGTTCTTTATCTGACCGCCGTGACGCTTCAAACGCTCGACGAATACCGGCTCCGTCAAATTCGGCGACGAGGCGTCCGGTCCCAGCTCCGCGAACTGAGGTATCTTGTCCAGCTCATCTTCCTTAGCCACGTAGATCTTCCCCATCAGCCGCAGGTCGACGTAGCGGAGTTCGTGGCCGTTGCTTAGCGACAGGATCATGCAAGTCCTGCCGCGTCTCTTGTCCGACGGAACGCAGTACTGAAGGCGGCCGGCGAGCATGGAGTTAACCGCGAGCACGTGCCCGCTCTCCAGGTGGACTAGCAGGAACTTCCCCTGCCGCGACGTCGCCCCGAAGACGTTACCCTCCATCGTAGCAATGAATTCTTCCTTCGGCAGGCGGATCACGAAGGGGATGAGGGCCTGCGCCTGCTCGATCCGGACACCGGGCAGCCGCTTGTTGAGGAAACTACGTGTGGCCTCCAGGTCGGGCAACTCAGGCATACTACTTGCCCCGGCGTGTCAGCGGGAGGCGGTCCCGGCTTCGAAACGAGGATACGAGCCGAAGACCTTGAAGAAGTAGGCGAGCATCTGTACCCTCTCCAGTGCTTCGGCCACTTTCGGATCGGTGCGGTGGCCTTCCAGGTCCACCAGAAAGACGTACCTTCCGAGCTCCTGTTTCGTGGGGCGCGATTCAATCTTCGTGAGGTTTATGCGCCGGTCTGAGAACTCCTTCAGCGCGTCGACGAGGCTGCCCGGCCGGTCCTGCGCGACGGAGAAGGCGAGCGACGTCTTGTCGTGGCCGGTGGCTGGGCTATCGCTCGCAGCGACGAGCACGAACCGCGTCTCGTTGCTCGGGTTGTCCTGGATCCCCCGGGCCAGCACCTGAACGTTGTACAGCTCAGCAGCTCGCATCGTCGCCACCGCCGCGGCGCCGTCCTGCTGCATCATCTGCTCGACGGCGGCGGTAGTAGACAGCGAGGCCTCCACGCGCGCCTTTGGGAAGCAGCGCTCCAAGAAGCGCCGGCACTGCCCGAGCGCCTGCGGATGCGAATAGACAGTGCTCACCTGGTCGGCGGTGGTCCCGGGCTTGACTAGAAGACAATGCTCGATGGGCAGGACGAGTTCTCGCCGTATCGACAGCGTCGATTCGTGGATCAGCACGTCCAGCGTGTCAGTGACCGAACCTTCGAGGCTGTTCTCGATCGCCATAATGCCTTCATCCGCCATCCCCGAGTCGACGGCAGCGGCGACGGCCGCCACCGTGGCGAAGGGAAGAAGCTGTGCCTGTGGATCCCAGAGGAGGGCTGCCTGCTCGCTGAATGTGCCGGCCGGGCCGAGGAACGCGAGTCGCTTGGTCATGGGGACCAGCCTAATATCGCTGTGGGGCGGGCGCGCCGGTGAGAGCCGCGCGGAGCGCGTCTTCGCTGTCCAGCATCGTTACGGCGACGACTTCGTCGCCAGCCTGAATCAGAGTGTCGCCGGAAGGAAGCATGGCCTGTCCGTCTGACCCTATGATGAGCGTGATGAGCGCCTTCTGCGGCAAGAGGATCGATTTCACCGGCTTGCCCACCACCTGGGCGTCCGGCGGTATCTTGACCTCAACGATCTCCAGGCCGCCGCCCTTCAGCGTCATCAGCGGGATCATTGGGTGCGACGGCAGCTCCTGCTCGATGAGCCCCAGAATCACGCCGGTCGAGCTAATGGTAGCGTCGATGCCCAGCATCTTGAAGATGCGTTCGTTCTTCGGATTGTTGATGCGCGCGATTGTGTGCGGCACGTTGAACTTGTGCTTCGCGACCTGGCACACGACGAGGTTGTCTTCATCGTCGCCGGTGAGGGCGATGGCCATGTCGGTGCGGCCCATCCCCGCTCGCTCCATCGTCGCGGCTTCGCAGCCGTCGCCGATCATCACGATCTCTCCCAGCTCTTCGGCAATCTGGGCCGCTTTCTCGGCATTCTGCTCGACGATCAGCACCTCGTGCTGGTCTTCCAGGAGCTGCCGTGCCAGGAAATAGCCGATCTTGCCGCCGCCGACGACTATGATATACACCTAGCCCTCGTTTCCTCCCTGGAGCGCGTCGCTCCCGCCAAGGCTGGGCTCCGGCGCGCTTTCCTCGGCCAGCAGGGCCTCTTTTAGCGAATGGGCGACGATCTTGGTGGGGCTGACGGTGCGCAGGCCCAGTGAGCGGTACATCTCCTCGCGAATGGGGTCGTGGATGAGGGTGATGACGCGCGAGACCTTGAAGATGTGCTTCGCCATCTGGGCCGCCATGACGTTCCGGTTGTCGCCGCGAGTCGTCGACACGAACGCGTCCGCCTGGTCGATTCCCGCCCGCCGCAGCGAGTCCTCGTCGGCGCCGTTTCCGACGATCTCTGTGCCGCCGAAGCTGTCAGGCAGAAAGCTGAAAGCCGCGGCGTCGACATCGAGGACGGTGACGTCATGTCCTTCGGAATCGAGCATCGCCGCCAGGGCGGAGCCTCTGCGGCCGCAGCCCATTATGATTACCCTCATTTCGTCGCCTCGGGAGACCGCCGCCAGATCCAAACATGGCAGGGCGCATTCTTCAGAGCGTACTGTGGGAGCCTGCCCAACTGAAAGCCGCCGAATGGCCGTTCCGCCTCGAGGCCGACGATGATGACGTCCGCTCGCCGCTCCGCTGCCTCGTCGACGACGGCGTGTCCCGCCTCTCGCGCCTGCAGCAACTCCGCTTCCACCTCGAAGTCCTGGTCACCAGCGATCTTCTCCGCCTGGGAGAGTATGTCCTCCGCGCGCGCCGCCTCTTCGGTCAGGTCTGCGTCCAGCGGCTGCGAGCGCTTCACTTCGATTACATGTACCACGAATACCTTGCCCTTGTTGCGTTTGCCGAGGCTACAGGCGAGCGCGACGGCTTCCATACTCGCTTGAGAACCATCCACCGGCACGACTATTGTCTTCAGCTTCGCAGTGGGGTCACGCGATGCCATCACATTGCCCCTCAGGAACTGCCACGTCGAACTCGGTGATATCATCGGCCTGGCAGATTATATGTTGGCAGCGGAAAAAGCCGCAACTTGGGCAGACTCGGCGTGACAGCTCGCCGCGGCCTCCGGCACCTGACCCGTCATGCGCAGCTCGGCCGGGCGCCATCATCCAGCCGGACCGATGTACAGTCTCACCAGTCCATACAGGATCAGGAGCCCGCCGAACGCAATGCCGAGTGTCGGCCGGTCGGGCTGAAGCAGGCTAAACATCAATACCATGACCCCCAGAACCGAAGAGGACACGGCCAGCACGTAGCGTACTCTGCCCATCGCAAAAAGTTGAACCTCGCTCCCTACGAGGTTCGTCAACACTCCTCTGAGAAGTTGCGGCGCTTGCGCCACCGACAAATCGATTCTAAGCCCGAAGATCGCCCGTGTCAAATTGGGCCAAGCGGCCGTGCGCCCGCTCCAACGACAACACGCTACGTACACGAACTATCAGTCAAGTTGCGTCGCCCTTGATGCTGGTAGTACAATTTAGCCGTACAAACGTCCTGCTGACTAGGAGGTCTATCGACGCGATGGCTGAAGCTAAGGGCACATGGGCAGTGAAAAAGGGGCTCGCTCAGATGCTAAAGGGCGGCGTAATCATGGACGTCGTCACGCCCGAGCACGCCAGGATCGCCGAAGAGGCGGGA
>JBGQNJ010000185.1:0-3814 GCA_041501065.1 Dehalococcoidia bacterium | reverse complement strand
CCCTCTTCGACGAGGCGCGATATGGCGCCGTCGAGCGCGCGGTCGACCTCCGCGACTGCGCCCATCGAGGTATTCGCCCCTTCAAAGACAGTGACGATAATTGCTTTGGCGGAGGAATCCTTGAGTTCGCCGGTCTGCACGCTGATCTGCATCAGAAGCTCCTTTCCAATGGGAGAGCGGGCGGGCGAAAGCCCTTGTCGGGAACGGCCCACGCGGGTAGAATCTCAACGTAATGGTACGGCCAACTACGCAGATCCGCAACGCAGCCGTGTCGCCTAGGGACTGGGACTGACCGGCAGTGAGTCCACTGAGAACGAAGGAAGCCAAGAAAGTCCTTCGCGAGACGCGCCTCTTCCTCGTCGAAGCCGCACTCCTCGTCGGGCTGATGCTTATCTACTGGCTGATCCGGGGCGCCATCCCGGAGCGGACAGCCGACGCTTTTGCCCGCGCCGATCAGATCATCCACCTCGAACAGAGGCTGGGGTTCTTCTGGGAGTCGGGCTGGCAGGAGCACATCCTCGGCAACCGCACGCTCGTCGACATCGCCAACGGCATCTACCTTTACGGACATCTGCCGATTCTGATACTGGCCGGCATGTGGATGTACATGCAGAGCCGCGAGCGTTATCGTATCTATCGCAACGCTCTGCTCATCTCGGCCTGCCTGGGGCTGTTCTTTTACGGCCTCTTTCCGGTGGCGCCGCCGCGGCTCATGCCGGAGCACGGCTTTGTCGATACTGTAGCGATGTTTAACAACAGACCGAATGAGATGCAGCCGGGCATCATCGTCAACCATTACGCCGCCGTTCCGAGCTTTCACTTCGGCTGGGCGCTACTGGTCGGCATTGCCCTGATTGATGTCAGCCGCAACTTGTGGGTGAGGGCGTTCGCGGTCCTCTTCCCGACGGTGATGTTCTTCTCGATCGTCCTGACCGCGAACCACTTCATCTTCGATGCCATGGTCGGTGGTCTGGTCGTTCTGCTGGCGATTGTCCTCGCATTCTGGGTCGAGAACTTCCGCTTCGGAACGCGGCAGACGGTGCGACAGAGCGAGTGACAGCCGCGGGGAACGGCTTTGTTGAAATCTGTCGCCACGTGTGTTTAAATGAACATATAGGAGTTCGGCTGTCGGAAGGAGCTGGCAGGAGTGGAATCTCCTTTGTCGGCATTGCGGAACCTGGCGAGATCGCTGACGGCAAGCCCGCTGATTCGCCATATACTGAAACTGCTTCGTGCACTGATGGCCCTCCTTGCCCCGCGCCGAGTCGCTGAAGCGCTGGCCCCGCGGCCGGCAGTCCGCCACGTCGTCGAGCTGACGCTCGTCGCCATGGCTTTCCTTTTCTACTTCCTGGTCCGCGGCAGCGTCGTCGACAGGACCTCCGAGGCTTTAGCGCACGGCTTCCGCATCCTCAACTTAGAGCGCGAGGCCGGCTTTGCCTGGGAGCTGCAGTTGCAGACCCTGATCCTGGGCAAGGGCTTCCTCATTCAGCTCTTCAACGGGATCTACTTCTGGCTCGACTTCCCGCTGATCATCCTCGTCGGCCTCTGGCTTTACTTGCGCCACCGCCGCCAGTACACGCTCACCCGCGACGCGATGCTCATCTCGGGCGGCATTGCCCTCATCATCTACCATCTCTTCCCCGTCGCGCCGCCGCGCTTCCTCAGCGACTTCGGCTTCGTCGACACGATGGCGATGTACAGCAACCTGAGCTACCAGGCGCAATCGGCGCAGCCCTTCGTGAACCCCTACGCTGCGGTGCCCAGCCTGCACGTCGGCTGGCCCGTCCTGCTGGCTGTCGGCGTGATCGCCGCGACGCGCGTGAAGCCAATCTGGCTCCTCGTAGCGCTGTTGCCGGTGGCCCAGTTCTTCGCCGTGGTGTTCACCGCGAACCACTTCATCTTCGACGCCATGGTGGGCGTGTGCGTCGCGTTGCTGGGACTTGCTGTGGCGCTGTTCATGCAGAAGTGGGGCTACACGGCGCTGGGGAAGCTCTTCGGCCTGACGCCGCGTGAGCCGCCGCCGATGCGAGGGGCGCCCGCCTAAGCGACGCCCGGCCGCAGCCTGCGAAGGCCCCTTTCCGGGGCCTTTCTCGTTATCCCGCGCTACGCGCTCTCCATCTCGCGCGCAACTGCGTCCGCCGCCTCGTCCGCCGGCTTCGACGTATCGACGACGAAGTGCTCCCGCCCTATCTCCTCCCAGGCCCGCAGCATCCGCTCGTAGACTGTGACGTCGGCGTCGGACACCTTTTGGGGCGCAGCGGCCCGCTCCGACAGGCGCGCCATCGCCACCTCCGCCGGCGCCGTCACCTCGACGATGATCAGCTTCGCGCCGTGTCGCTCGGCGATGTCGTAGAGGGGCTGCCGGTAGGCATCCGCCGCGTTTGTGGCGTCGACGATGCAGGATGTGCCCGCGTCGAGCAGCCTCTCGGCGGCGGAGTGAAGCGCGGCGAAGACACGCCGACTCTCCCACCAGGAGTAGGAGGGGCGCTCGAACAGCAGACGGCGTATGGCGTCGCTCTCCAGGATGACGGCGCCCGTGCGCAACGTCAGCTCGCGGCCGAATTGCGACTTGCCGGTGCCGGGCAGCCCGGCAACAACGACGAGGGCGGTACGCGACCGGACGGAAGGGAGCTTGCCCAGCGACTGGAGGACTCTGTCTACGTCAGTCGTGTGGCGGTCCTTCGTCGTCATTCGGGGGTCGAGGGGGCTCAGGGCTCCGCGTAGTACGCCAGCCCCAGCAGCCCCGGGCCTGTGTGCGCGCCCATGACCAGCGTAAACTCGCTGACCGCCACCTCAGATGGCTGGAGCCGGTCGGCCGCTTCCGCCGCCAGGCGTTCAGCGTCCTGAAGGGCGTCGGTATGCTGTACGCACAGGTGCAGGCCTTTTCCGCGAAGGCCACGTTGCTCCAGGATGGGGATGAGCTGAGCGACGGCCCGTTGTCGCGTGCGCGCGCGCGTCACGAGATGGATGTCCTGCTCGCGGAGCTCGATTATCGGCTTGACGCTGAGCAAAGCCGACGCCCAGACTTGGATTCGCGGCACGCGACCGCTTCGCGCCAGGTACTCGAGCGTGTCGATGACGGCGAGGATGCCGACGCGCGGCATGACTTCTTTCGCATGCTTGAGGACGCCCGCCAGGTCCGCGCCTGCCGCCGCCGCTCGCGCCGCCTCGACGACGACGAAGCCCTCCGCCATCGTCGCGCTCTGCGAGTCGAGCACCTCGACGGCGACGTCGGGGCGCTCTTCGGCCAGCATCTGCGCAGCCTGCACGGCGGCGTCGTACGTGCCGCTGAACCGCGAGGACACGGTGACGCAGAGGATCGAAGGAGCTTTCGCCGCGGCGCGTTTCAGGGCTTCCAGGTGCGTACCCGGCGAGGCGCTGGTCGTCGTCGGCGGCAGGCGGGCGGCCTTCAGCGCCTTGTAGAAGCTGCCGTTGCTCTCAAGCCCGTCAGGATAGGAGCGGTCCTCGAACACCAGGTTGAGCGGCACCACTTCGACGTCGTACTGCGCGCGCAGCGTGGGTGGCAGCGAAGCCGCGCTGTCGGTTACCAGTGCCACCTTTGCCATCAGTTGCGGGCTCCTTCCCTCCCCCTGCTATTCGGGGAAGGGCGCGGCTGGAGAACCGGGCGAGGATACGCGTTGCGCCGACCGCAGCGCGCATGCTAGAATTATACACTAGACACGGAAAGCACGACGGAAGAAGGCCACGCCAACGGCAGATGCTGAACAAAGAGAAGAAACAGAGCCTCGTCGAGGAATACGCCACACACCAAACCGATACCGGTTCTCCAGAAGTGCAGGTAGCCCTCCTGACT
>JBGQNJ010000184.1:0-3823 GCA_041501065.1 Dehalococcoidia bacterium | reverse complement strand
GGCGCGGAAGATACTTGCGGCGGCGCCAAAGCTGCGCTGGTTCCAATCGGCGAGCGCCGGCGTCGACGAGTTGATAGGGACGGGCTTCGGCGAGCGCGGCGTCGCCGTGACGACGTCCAGCGGCGTCCACGCGACGCCAATCGGCGAGTTCGCGCTGCACCTGATGCTGATGTTTGCCAAGCAGGCGAGGCGCTCTCTCGACGCTCAGCGAGAGAAGCGCTGGGAGCGGTTCACGCCCATTGAGCTGAGGGACGCGACGGTCGGCGTGGTCGGGCTGGGGCACATCGGCTCAGAGGTCGCGCGGCTGGCGAAGGGCTTCGGCTGCCGCGTGCTGGCGATGGACAGGGCGCCCGCCGACGCCGGTCCCGCGGACGAGCTGCTGCGACCCGGAGACCTGCCGCGCTTACTCGCCGAGAGCGACTACGTCGTTCTCTCCGTGCCGCTGTCAAATGAGACGCGCCGGATGATCGGTGAAGCGGAGCTTCGCGCGATGAAGCCGACGGCCGTCCTAATCAACGTCTGTCGCGGCGCGGTCGTCGATGAGGCGGCGCTGACGCAGGCGTTGCGGGAGGGATGGATCGCCGGCGCCGGCCTCGACGTGTTCGAGCGGGAGCCGCTGCCGCCGGAGAGCGAGCTCTGGGGCATGGAGAACGTCATCATCAGCGCCCACATCACGGGCGGCACGGCGCACTACTTCGAGAGGGCAGTGCCCATCTTCTGCGAGAACCTGCGCCGCTACTTGGACGGGCAGCCGCTGCTCAACGCGATCGACCCCGAACGCGGGTACTAAGGCTCGCCGTCCTGTCGCATCGACGCCGAGACTGGAAAGTCTCGGCTACGATGTGGGGGTGAATCCGTCCTGTCACCACTCTTCGGTGCGGCCGTGGTGTTAGTGGATGGATTCAGGCGAACGCAGCGCTCGCGGCTTCGAGCGAGGCGATTTCGTCAGGCGTGAGCCGCAGGTCGGCCGCCGGCAGGATATCGGCGAGCTGCTGCGGGCTGTTCGCACCGACGATCGGCGCCGCGATGGCCGGCTTCGCCAGCAGCCAGGCGACGGCCACGGCAGCCATCGTCGTCCCCCGCGCCTTCGCTACCTCGTCGACGGCGTCGACGACGCGCCAGCCGGCCTCGTTCCCGTACTGACGCGCGGTATAGGCGCGCGCGCTCTCGGGCAGCGGCTGCCCCGGCCGGTACTTGCCGGTCAGGAAGCCACCCTGGAGAGGGCTGTAAGGGATGACGGCCATCCTCTCGCGCAGGCATACTTCGGCTAGAGGGCCCTCGAACTCGCTGCGATGCACGAGGTTGTACCGGGGCTGCAACGATACGACGCGAGGCAGGTCTTTTTCGCCGGCCACCCGGAGGGCCTCCTCCACCATCGGCGCGGTGAAGTTTGAGACCCCGACGTATCGCACTTTGCCCGCCCTGATCAGCTCCTCGAAAGCGCGCAGCGTCTCCTCGACCGGCGTTTCGGCGTCGGGCCAGTGGCACTGGTAGAGGTCGATGACATCGATCTGCAGGCGCCGGAGGCTATCATCGACGGCACGCATGATGTGAGCGCGGCCCAGCCCTTCGCCGTCGGGGCCTTCCCACATCGCGCCGCGCACCTTCGTGGCGACGACGATGCTGTCGCGGTTGCCACGCGCCTTCAGCCAGCGCCCGATGATCGATTCAGATACGCCGCCCGGGTTGTCGGGCACCCAACGCGAGTACACGTCGGCCGTGTCGAGGAAGTTGCCGCCGGCCGCGAAGAAGGCGTCCATGACGGCGACCGACGCCGGCTCGTCGGCAGTCCAGCCGAACTGCATCGTCCCGAGACAGAGGGGCGAGACCTCGAGGTCGGTGCGACCGAACTTGCGCCGCTCCATAGCCTCATTCTACCAGAAACGGCAGGCGTCAAGAGGCGATCTGTATTATCATGGCCGTGCATTCCAGATTGTGGAGCATGAAAGGGGAAGAGCGATGCGAGAAGCGGTAATCTGCAGCCCCGTGCGGACCCCTGTCGGACGCTACGGCGGCGCCCTGCGCGACGTAGACCCCGAGACGCTGGCCGCGACGGTCGTCACCGCCGTCCTGGAGCGCTCGAAGATCGACCCGGCGGTAATCGACGACAGTGTTTTCGGCCACAGCTACCCCAACGGCGAAACGCCGGCGATGGGCCGCCTGGCCGTCCTGCACGCGGGTCTGCCCGTCGAGGTGCCCGGCTTCCAGCTCGACAGGCGCTGCGGCTCCGGCCTGCTGGCGATATGCCTTGCGGCGATGGAGGTGCAGACAGGCGCGGCGGACGTGGTCCTCGCCGGCGGCGTCGAGAGCATGAGCCAAGCGGAGTTCTACGTCAACGGCATTCGCTGGGGGCCCAACCGGGGCAATCAGCCGCTCCTCGACAGGCTGGACAGGGGACGCGTCACCGCAGGCACGTATCGCTACCCCGTCGACGGCGGGATGATCGAGACGGCGGAGAATCTCCGCAAGCAGTACAACATCCCCCGCGAGGAGCAAGATGCGTATGCTTTGCGCTCGCATCAGCGGGCCTGCGCCGCCTGGGATGAGGGCCGCTTCGACGCCGAGGCCGTTCCCGTCTCCGTGCCGCAGAAGAAGGGCGATCCGGTGCTGTTCAATCGCGACGAGCACCCCCGCGCCGACACGACGCTCGAGAAACTGGCCTCGCTGCGGCCGATTCGCCTGAAGATCGACCCCGAAGCCACGGTCACGGCGGGCAACGCCAGCGGCGAGAATGATGCCGCCGCCGCCTGCCTGATCACGTACCCGGAGAAGGCCGCTGAGCTGGGCCTGAAGCCGATGGGGAAGCTCCTCTCCTGGGCGTCGGCGGGCGTGCATCCCGCGTATATGGGCATCGGGCCGGTGCCGGCGACGAAGAAGGCGCTGGCGCACGCTGGGCTATCGCTGAAGGACATGGACCTGATCGAGCTCAACGAGGCCTTCGCCGCCCAGGTTCTCGCCGTCACGCGCGAGTGGGGCTTCACGGAGCGCGACTTCGACCGGACGAACGTGAACGGCTCGGGCATCTCTATCGGGCATCCCATCGCGGCGACGGGGGTGCGCATTATGGCGACGCTGCTTCACGAGATGGAGCGTCGCGGCGCGCGCTACGGCCTGGAGACGATGTGCTGCGGCGGCGGCCAGGGAATGGCGGCCGTGGTCGAGCGAATAGGATAGTGCGTTAGCCGGCTATCCGTGGCGCTCCGTCAGCCAGTAGTGGACGCCGAGGTCGAAGTACGTCCCGCGGCCGATGTTCGCGTCGATGCCGTGCAGCCAGTCCCAGTAGGCACCGTAGCCGGTGTCGGAGATGGTGCTGATCTGCGGGCCGTGCTCCCTCATGAAGAAACGCTGGGCATCGAGGATGATCTGTTTTCGTTTCTCCGGGTCGAACTCCGACCGTTCCCTCCAGATCCAGTCGTCCGCTTCCGGGTTGCTGTAGCCGGAGAAGGAGACGCCGGCCTGGCCCTTGCTGAACCACTGGCAGAGCGGCCTGTCCGGCTCCGAGTAGGGCAAGTTGTAGTAGGCCGTCATCTGGAAGTTGCCCGGATAGAGCGTCTGCGCGAGGTGGATGCCCAACTCCTGGAGGGCGAGCTTGCAGCGGATACCGACCTCAGCCAGATGCCCCATGACAATCGTTGCGAGCTTGCTCAGGTCGGCGACGCTCGCGACCTTCAGCTCGACGTCGAGCCCGTCCGGGTAGCCGGCAGCGGATAGGAGTTGTTTTGCCTGCGCCCGGTCGAGCCGGTAGAAGTCGTCTAGCTCCTCCTGCGGCAACGCCCAGGGACGCAGATCAGGCACGATGGGCCCGGCGATCCTGGCATCGCCG
>JBGQNJ010000183.1:0-3837 GCA_041501065.1 Dehalococcoidia bacterium | reverse complement strand
TACGGCCTCTGCCTGCGTATGCTCGCTTCCAGCCATGCCGCCGAGGACGTTACCCAGGACGTCTTCCTGGCAGCCTATCGTCGCATCGATAGCTATCGCGGCGGCGTCTTCCGCGCCTGGCTGCTGCGAATCGCCGCGAACGCCTGTACCGACGAGCTGCGACGTCGCCGGCGCCGTCCCCAGGTGTCTCTCGATGACGTGACCGGCGACGGCTCGCCCCTCGACCTGCCCGACGAGTCCGAGTCGCCGGAAGAGAGCGCGCTGCGCGGCGAGCTAAGCCGCTACATCCAGGCGGGCCTCATGGCGCTCCCTCCCGATCAGCGCGCGGCCGTCGTCCTCTGCGACGTGCAGGGCCTCAGCTACGAGGAGGTCTCGGAAGCGCTCCACTTGTCGCTGGGCACGGTCAAATCGCGCCTCAGCCGCGGCCGCGCCCGTCTGCGCGACCTCCTTCTGCGACAAAGGGAACTTTTGCCCCACCCGTTTCGTCATACTGGTTGAAGCCCGACGACAGCCGGACTTCGGAGAAGAGGAGGACTCCCGTGAGGCTTCTCGGATTCCGCCGCCATCCCGTGAGCGACGAAGACCTTTCGGCCTATCTCGACGCCCGCCTGCCGGCTCGCGCCCAGGAGCGCGTCGACGCCCATCTCCAGGCTTGCGCGGACTGCAGCCGCAAACTGGAGGAGCTGCGATCGCTCCTCGCGGAGATGCGCAGCCTGCCGGAGGCGAAGGCGCCCCGCTCGTTCGCGCTCTCGCCGGAGCTGGCGGCGGCGACCCGTCGCGAGGCCGACCGCGCGCGACAGGCGGAGAGGGCGACTGCCCGGCGCGCCTACCTCGGCTTGAGCGGCGCGGCGGCGGCGGCCGCTGTCCTCCTGATCGCGGTCCTCGGGGTCGAGCTCGCGCCGTCCCTCGGCGGGAATGGAGGCCCTGCTTCCACCACAACGAGCAGCCGCGAGGCCACGGGGGTCACGGCGCCTCAAGGCAGCGGGGAGGCCGACAAGTCCCTGTCGGGCGGCGAGGGGCAGGACAACGTGGCGCCGGGGGTGGCGCCGCCGCTGCCCAGCGCTGTTGCCGAGCCGGACAGCTCCTCCGCGAACTCCACGCCGCCCGTCGCAACACCGTATGGTGCGGCAGCGGCGGCGCCACAGCAAGCCCAGCCCGTCGCGGAAGAATCGTCGCACCTCTGGCTGTGGATAGTCGAAGGAGCGGCGGGCGGGCTAATCGTCGGATTCGGCGCGTCCGCGTTCTGGATGCGTCGACGCTGGATCGAGATAGACCGGAGTTAGCACTAAGGAGACCGACGCCATGAAAAAGCGAATCGCAATCATAGCCCTCATCGTTTCGGGCCTGCTTGCCGTCCTCGGCACCGCCTGCGAGCCCGACAAGATCACCGTCGCGTCGTCGGACGGCGGCAGCACGCAACAGGGCATCAGCGTCACCGGCGAGGGCAAGGCGACCGGCCAGCCCGATGTCGCCGTGCTGTCGCTGGGCATCAGCACCATCAAGCCGACCGTCGCGGAGGCGCGCGACCAGGCGGCCACGACGATGCAAGCCCTCATCGACTCCGTCAAGGGCAACGGCGTCGCCGAGAAGGACATCCAGAGCACGCAGCTCAGTATCTACCCCGAGTACGACTACTCGATCGTCTCGTCGCAGAAGCTGATCGGCTATCGCCTCACGAACACCGTCGCCATCAAGGTGCGTGACATCAACAAGACCAGCGACGTGCTCGACGGCGCCGTCGCGGCCGGCGGCGACCTGACGCAGGTGCAGGGCATCAGCTTCACCATCGACAACCCGGACACGCTGCGCGACCAGGCCCGCGACGACGCCGTCAAGGACGCGAAGGCCCGCGCCCAGCGCCTCGCCGACACCGCGGGCGTCAAGCTGGGCGACCCGATCTCGATCACGGAGAGCAGCGTCTCGCCGCCGGTCCCGATGAGGGATGCCCTCCTTGGCGGAGCGGCCGAAGCCAATACGGCGACACCCATCCAGCCCGGCGAACTGGACATTGACCTGACGGTGCAAGTCGTCTTCGCCATCGAGTAACCGCGTCGAAGCCTTCGCTTCGACAGACAACCATCCGCTCGATCACGATGAAAGAAAGGATGCCGAACATGAACCGCAAAGCAATGATCGCCGCCCTGTGCGCCGCCGGACTTGCTATCGCCGTCGCGCTGTCCGCCTGCGGAGGCTCAGACAGCGCCTCCGACGGGGTGCTGTCGCCGGCAACGGAACTCGAATCCGGGCAGAAGACGGCAGGCGGAGCGCCCCTCGCGGTCGCCGACGCCGCCGGCGCCTCGGCAGGGGAGAACGCGCCCGGCCTGGTCCCGTCCGAGGCCAACACCTTCGACCGCAAGATCATCCAGGACACCTCGCTCGACCTACAGGTCGAGGACGTTTCCAAGGCCTACGACGACGTGGAGAGGATCGCGCTCACCGCCGGCGGCTTCGTCCTCGATTCTTCAGTCGCAGCCAACCAGGAGCAGCCGCAGGCGAACCTGACGATTCGCGTGCCCACCGTGCAGTACCAGACGGTCGTCGATAACTTGCGCGGCCTGGCGGTAAAGGTGGATAACCAGACGTCGAAGGCTCAGGACGTGACGCAGCAGTACACCGACCTGCAGGCGCGACTGCGCAGCGCCCAGGCCCTCGAGGCCACCTACCTCGGACTGCTGGATCGCGCCGAGACCATCGACGACATCCTCAAGATCCAGAGCTACCTGACGCCGGTGCGGACCGAGATCGAGCAGATCCAGGGTCAGATGAACGTCATGGACAACCTGTCGTCCCTGGCGACGATAAGCGTCAGTCTTCACAAGGAGCCGGCGACGCCTGTCCCGTCGTCCGACTCGCATCCGGACCCGCTGAAGGCCGGCGGTGCCGGCTGGGAATCGTCGCTGGTGTTCCTGCGCGCCGCGGGCGCCGGACTCTTCGCCGCAGCCGCCTTCCTCTGGTGGCTCGCTCCGATACTGGTGATTGTTGGCATCGGGTTCCTGGTGCGCTACCGGATGCGAAAGTCCGGCAGCACGAGCTAGCAAAGGCGGTCTACGCAGCAGGTCCGACGTCTCGACAACGGCAGCCCCCATAGCTCGCTCTCCCGCAGGCTGCTATGCTGGGGCTGCTTGCTTTCTCACGCGACTGGTCAAGTCCTTTTCCGGCCTTCGTTTGCCGTGGAACACCTAGAGAGACCGCGCCTTCAAACGTGCTATCACACGGAGAACTCATAGCCGTAGGCTCCGGCGCAAGCCTCGTTGCCGGCCTTGCGACAGGCCTCGGTTCCCTGCCCGCTGCTTTCCTGACCCGAGCCAGCGATAGGCTCATGGACGGGCTGCTCGGTTTCGCGGGCGGCGTGATGATTTCCGTCACCACCTTCGGGCTCCTCCTGCCCGCTTTCGACAAGGGCGGCGTCGGCGAGGCAGTCCTTGGGCTGGCGCTGGGCGCCGGCTTGCTGGCCATTGTCGACCGAACGGTGCCTCACTTTCATTTCCTCGAGGGGCCGGAGGGGCCCCGCCTGAGCCTGCAGCGGACATGGCTCATCGTACTGGCGCTGACGATCCACAACTTCCCCGAAGGGCTCGCCGTGGGCGTCACATTCGGCAGAAACGACATCGATGCCGGCATCATCCTCGCCATCGGGATCGGCATCCAGAACATGCCGGAGGGGCTCGCGGTTTCCCTGCCGCTGGTGCGGGAGGGCTACAAGTCCGGGAAGGCCATCGGCTACGCTACCCTCACGGGGCTGGTGGAGCCGCTTGCCGCACTCCTCGGCGTCTCGCTCGTCATCGTCTTCGGGCGGCTGTTGCCCATCGGGCTGGCGTTCGCGGCGGGCGCAATGGG
>JBGQNJ010000182.1:0-3861 GCA_041501065.1 Dehalococcoidia bacterium | reverse complement strand
GCCTGCTCGCCGGGCATCCGGCGCGACATCATTCGCGGCGACACCTCGACCGCGATGGCGTCGATACGCTCGTCCTCGTCGAGGATTCGCAGCATGCGCGCGAGGTTCTCGGGCACCGCGCCGAAGCCCAGCGTGCCGCCGGCATCGAGCGGATTGCGAAAGCTGCCGCCGATGACGTTGAAGAAGCCCGCGAGCTGGTCGTAGGAGCGCTCCGTCAGCAGCGGCACCTCCAGCCCCGCGCGCTCGAAGGCGTCGGTGATCACCACCGACTGGCCGCCGGTCAGCGCAACCAGCCCCATGCGACGCCCCGTGCCGGGGCGGGCGAACAGCAGCGCCTTCATCACGTCGACCGTCTCGTCGAGGCTATCGGTCGAGATGACGCCGCACTGCTTCACCAGCGCCTGCCAGGTCGTCGTCGACGTCGCGAGGCCGCCCGTGTGAGAGAACATGGCGCGCCGGCCACCCTCCGAGAAGCCTCCCTTCCATACTACCACCGGCTTGAGCTGCGCCGTGCGACGAACGACTTCGAAGAAGCGCCGTCCGTCCTGCACGCCCTCCAGGTACATGCCGATGACCTTCGTCTCGTCATCCCGCGCCATGTACTCCAGGTAGTCGGCCGGCGTGACGACGGCGGAGTTGCCGGCGCTCACCGACTTGCTGATCTTCACGCCGTGCGCCGCGGCCAGCAGGCTGAAGTTGATGGCATGCGTGCCACTGTGGGAGATGAAGCCCACGTCGCCCTCGTCGCCGGCGGGCTGGTCCATCGCCTGGCGGACGCCGAGGCGACGGTTGTACACGCCCATGCAGTTGGGGCCGATGAGGACGAGGCCGCCCTCGCGTGCCGTCGTCGCTATCTGCTCCTGCAGGCGAATGCCTTCCGGCTCGCCCGTCTCCGCGAAGCCGGACGTGAACAGCGAGACGCCGCCCGCCTTCTTCGCTACGCAGTCGGCGATGATGCGCGGCGCCACCGGCCGCGGCACGGCGCAGACCACGTAGTCGACCTCGTCGGGGATGTCGAGGAGGTCGGCGTAGTTGGAGACGCCGAGCTCCAGGATGCCCGGTATCTCGTTGGAGTCGATCTGGACGGAGTAGAGCTTCCCTTTGAAGGTGCTCATGTTGCGCAGCCAGAAGTAACCCATCGCCCGCTTGTCGCCGACGACGGCGACGCTGCGCGGGTTGAGGACTCTCTCCAGCCTGCGGACGGTGTCGCTCACGACGGCGTCTCCCCTCAGGGTCTCGGTGCAGGAAGGGTCGCGCGACTACTCAGGAGAGGATGATGCGCGCGTCAACGGCTACCGCGCCGTCCTTGTAGGCGAAGATGGGGTTCAGGTCAAGCTCCGCGATCTCCGGGTGCTTCTCGACGAAATCGGAGAGGCGCAGCAGCAGCTTCTCCAGCGCCTCGACGTCGGCCGGCTCCTGCCCGCGGTAGCCTTCCAGGAGCGGGCGCCCCTTGATCTCCTGGACCATCTGACGGGCGTCGCGCGGCGTTATCGGCACGAGGCGGAAAGAGACGTCCTTCAGCACCTCGACGAGTATGCCGCCCAGGCCGAACATGAGCACCGGCCCGAACTGCTCGTCCTGGCTCATGCCCATGATCACCTCGATGCCCGGGCGCGCCATCTTCTGGACGGAGACGCCGTCGACCTTCGCGTCGGGCTGCGCCTTCTTTGCGGCGGCGATGATCTCGTCGAAGGCGGCCTTCACCTCGTCCGGCGTGCTCAGGTTGAGCTTCACGCCGCCGACATCGCTCTTGTGTGTGATGTCGGGCGAGACGACCTTCAGCGCGACGGGGAAGCCTACCTCTTTGGCTGCCGTGACCGCTTCGTCGGCGGCCGTCGCCAGGCGGGCCCGCGCCGTGGGAATGCCGGCCTCCTCCAGGATATCCTTCGACTCGACCTCCGTCAGGATCTTCCGTCCGTCGGTCTTTGCCCTGTCGATGATGCTGGCGATGCTCATGGGGCAACTCCGGTTCTAGGATTGGGCGACGCGTCAGTATCTTAAGGCGAGAGCTATTTAGCGGTCAACGAGGCGGCAAGCGTTAACCTCTTGGCCTCCTGCGCGTTATACGAAATGATCGGAGGGCGACGGCGGGACGTCCTCTCCCCCCAAAGGAGGAAGAGCAATGTTCAAACGCCTATTGTTTCTGGGAATCGTTCTTCTTTTCGCCGCAGTGGCGGTCGAAAGAGTGCCGGCGGCTAAGGCCGACGGCGGCAGCATCTCCGGCACAGTCTACTTCGATAGCGATATGGATGGGCGGCGCGACGCCGACGAAAAGCCGGCACCGGGCCGCACCATCGAGCTGACGTCCACAGACGGACAGCTCATCGATAGTGACTTGAGCGACAGGGACGGCGTATACCGCGTTGAGGGGATACTGCCTGATGTCCAGTATTGGGTAAGCATCGTCATTGATGCCGACACGCCCTGCCGGAGTATGGACGGGTTCGACTACCCACCCTACAACGGAATACTGAATGCCGATTTCGGTGTGCTTGAGAAGGGCACCGGCAGCATCTCAGGGACTGTTGTAGAGGACCGCGACGAGGACGGAGTGCGTGACGTCGGTGAGCCGGGGTTGGAGCGTTGGGATATGCAGCTGGTAGCGCAATCGTACAGTGGCGCGACGTACTGCGACTTCTACGACGTAACCGACTACTCAGGGCGCTATGGCTTCACGAACCTGCCGCTGCTGCCCTACGAGGTGCAGTACTGGCCCGAGAGCATGCTCCCTTGGGAGGTCACGTCTCCTCTTGACCGCGACGACCCCGCGTCCGGGCTGCATTATCCATTGGCTGACCTTCGCGACAAAACACACGTGTCAGACATTGATATTCTGGCCCACTTCCTCGGGGGTACGTCGGTCATCAAGGGCATCGCTTTCCGTGATCTGAACTTGAACAAGATCCGCGATGAAGGTGAGCCGGTACTCAACTGCGCAGTCTACGGGGACCAGATAGTGGCTTATCGAGAAACGCCGGTGGGAAAGCTCGCGATCAATAACACGATGGTGAACTGCCAGGACGCGGAATTCGCACTCTCTGGGGTTGCCGCGGGCACCTATGACATAGAGCTCTATAGCTGGTGTGTCGGGCCCGACGCACCCATGTATCCAGCGGGTGAAGCGCCAAGCCGCTCGATCACTGTCACGGACGGGCAGCACCCGCAGCCGGTCGAGATGAACATGTGTCCGCAGGCCGCGGCGTGGTACCCGATCCCCGAATCGACACCTGCGGCCACCGCCACCCCCATCCTGATCTTGCCCGACGTCGGAACGGGAACCGCGGATCGAGGCAACCCGTCATCTAAGGCGGTGATGCCCGCGACGATGCTGATAGCCGTCGCCATCATCGGCACGGCGTTCGTTCTGCGGCGAAGGACGCGACGGCCGTAGCGCAGGCAACGCCGCACTAGGTAAACCAGCAAGCGTCGATTATTGGAGTGAGGGTCGCACCCCTGACATCGCCGAGCATTCGGTGGTGCGGGCGCGCTTGCTCTCCCGGGTTGCCTGTCTAGCGGAAGGAGATGCAATGAAGCGACTAATCCTGGTTCTGGCGGCTGTGGCTGGCTTGACGCTGTCGAGTGCGGCCGCTCTTGCGCGGGCGCCGTCCGGCGCTGTGTTCACCACCACCTGGGACGGAGCTCAGGTCAACGCCAACCATTTCGAGTATGGGTGGGACGTGTATCTGGATGGTGGCCCCGGTCTCAACGCGCCCGCGGACGCGGCTGCGCTGCCCGCGGGCGACTACGTCTTCCAGGTGACGGACCCCAGTGGCAAGACGCTGCTGTCCAGCGATCCGCCCGAATGTCGCACGTTCCACGTGGACGAGGCCGGCCTCATCACCGGCGTGGGTGACCCCGATG
>JBGQNJ010000181.1:0-3866 GCA_041501065.1 Dehalococcoidia bacterium | reverse complement strand
GGGATGTCGTAGCCGTCGAGGTGGCCGTCGGTGTCCATGCTGGTGAGCAGGATCTCGCCGGCGCCGAGGTCGACAACCTTCCGCGCCCAGTCGACGGCGTCGATGCCCGTGGGTGTGCGGCCGCCGTGCGTGTAGACCTCCCAGTGGCCTTCGCCGGTGCCCTTGGCGTCGATGGCGACGACAATGCACTGGCTGCCGAATCGATCGGCGCAGCGCTGGATGAGCGGCGGGTCGGCGACGGCGGCGGTGTTGAGGGACGCCTTGTCGGCACCGGACTCGAGGAGGCGTCGCACGTCCTCTTCGCTGCGGATGCCGCCGCCGACGGTGAACGGTATGAAGACCTTGTCGGCGGTGCGCTTGACCATGTCGTAGACCGTCTCGCGCTCCTCCGACGAGGCTGTTATGTCAAGGAACACCAGCTCGTCGGCGCGCTGCTCGCTGTAGTAGGCGGCGAGCTCCACGGGGTCGCCGGCGTCGCGCAACTGGACGAAGGAGATGCCCTTCACCACGCGGCCGCGGTCGACGTCGAGACAGGGGATGACGCGCTTTGCGAGCATTTAGCCGACCTCCCTGAGAGAGCTGGGCCTATTGTACCAGCCCGCGGGGGCGTTGAGCACGGGCGAGAGGATGGCGGTGGCGAAGTGCTCCAGCTCCATCCGCTCCCATTCCGATTCGAGCTCGAGGAAGCGCAGGCTGCACTTTTCGACGATGTAGGAGGTAACGGCGGGCTCGCCGTCGAGTCGCTTGAGGCGGGCGAGCTTGCGGCGGAAGAGACTGGACTTGCCGTTGCCCTTGCGGTGGTCGACGAGAAGCCGTCGTCTCAGGTTGCCGGACTGGCCGATATAGCAGGGTTGGCCGGCGCAGTCGTAGATGACGTAGATGCCGGGCCGCTCAGGGATATTGGCGTTCGCGAATGAGGAGGGCGCCGAGCTCAGCAAGTGGCTGAGCGAGCCCATGAGAGCGCCCGCCCCTCTTCTCCAGCAGAGGCTCGACCTTACCCACGATCTGTTCCGCGGTCTGTCAGCGTTGGATCACCAACGAGCGCGGGGGCGACAAGGGGAGGAACCGCGTCTTCTGCCGGGCATTACGAGGGGTTGGCTATGCCCAGGTAATGGTCAGGCGCTAGGATTCCACCGTTGCCTGCACCTATGAGCTTTTCAGGTCAGCCGCGTTTCGAATCCTTTGAGGTCGTTCACCAATCGGTGAAGGACTCCTCAAAGGCGGAGGATAACGCGTAAGCGGCCGGACTGCAAACACGAGGCCGGGGCGACCCTTTTCGGGCGCACCCTCCAGAGGCGGGCAGGCAGCCGTGCGCCCCTACGAAACCGCGAGGGCCTCCGGAAGAGAGAGTGAGCCGTCGTAGAGGGCACGGCCGAGGATGGCGCCTTCGACGCCGATCTCGCGCAAACGGCGCAGGTGATCGAGGGTCGCGATGCCGCCGGATGCGATGACGGGCACGGCCACGGCCTTCGCAACCCGCGCCGTCGCGGCGAGGTTCGGGCCGCGCAGCGTGCCGTCGCGGGCGATGTCGGTGTAGATGAAGCGTCGCACGCCCACGTTCGCGAGGCGTCGCACCAGGTCCTCCGCTTTCTCGGTCGATCGCTCTCGCCAGCCGTGCAGGGCGACGCGGCCGCCACGCGCATCGACGCCGGCGATGATGGCCTCGCCGTGCAGGGCGAGCGCCGCGCCCAGGACCGACGGCTGCTCGACGGCGACGCTGCCCAGGATTACGCGCTCGACACCGGCGCTCAGGTAGCGCTCGATTGTCTGGACGCTGCGGATGCCGCCGCCGACCTGACACGGTATCGATACGGCGCGCGCAATAGCGACGATGACGCCGTTGTTCACGGGACGGCCTTCGCGGGCGCCGTCGAGGTCGACGAGGTGAAGGCGCGGCGCGCCCTCCGCCTGCCAGCGACGCGCTACGGCCACGGGGTCGTCGGAGAAGACGGTCTCTTGGGCGTAGTCGCCCTGGTAGAGGCGGACGCAGCGGCCGTCGCGGATGTCGATGGCGGGTATTAGCTCCATTCGGCAGTCACTTCCTAACTCGCCCGACGATGTTCTCGCGAGGAACGAATCCCCAGGTGTGTGAATCGTAGCTGCTGGTGCGATTGTCGCCGAGAACGAAATACTGTCCGGCAGGGACTTGCTGAGGGCCATAGGTGTAGTCGGCAGCGTTGACGCCGTAATTCTCCTCCAAAGCCTGCCCGTCGATTAGCACTGCCCCATCCCGCACCTCTACCATGTCCTCCGGCTCTCCCACGATCCTGTCGATGAACTCGCGCTCCGGATTAGCAGGAAAGCGGCACAGAACGATATCGCCGCGGCGCGGCGCCTTGCTTCCGTAGTCCACGATCTTGACGATTTCGCCATCCTTTATTGTCGGTTGCATAGAAGAGGTATCTACCAGACGCTCGCCGATGACCTTATCGCGCCCGCAGCCGACGGCAAGAGACAGAGGCCCAACCGTCAATGCGGAAATCGCAACGACAAGCAGCAACGGGCGCATGCAGCCTGCTCCCCTACCAACCGCCAGCGATTGTAGCAGTGATCAATACGCTCTTCAAACGCCGCTGGTCTATCTGGATCCGGCAGCAAATCGCAAGAAGTTGTCGTAGAAGCGGAGCCCCACGTCGCCGCTCTTCTCCGGGTGGAACTGCGTGGCGACGACGTTGTCGCGGGCGAGGGCGCTGGCGAAGGTGACACCGTAGTCGGTCTCGCCGATCACGGCCTCGCCGTCGTCGGGCGCCGGGAAATAGCTGTGGACGAAGTAGAAGTAGGCGTCGTCCGGAATGCCGTCGAAGACGGGGTGAGGCTGGCGACGACGCACCTGGTTCCAACCCATGTGGGGCACCTTGAGGCCGCCTGGCAGTCGCAGGACGCGGCCGGGGAGGATGTCTAGGCACGGGTGCTCGCCGCCCTCTTCGCTCGCCGTGAGGAGCGCCTGGAGGCCCATGCAGATGCCCAGATAGGGCCGGCCGCTGGACACGAAGGAGCGTAGGGGCTCGACGAGCGACCGTTCGCGCAGGTTGCGCATGGTATCGGCGGCGGCGCCGACGCCGGGAACGATGACGACGTCCGCGGCGTCGACGGCAACGGGGTCGCTGGTGATTGTCGCGTCGAAGCCGCAGTGGGCGACGGCGCGCTCGACGCTGCGGATATTGCCCGCGCCGTAATCGACGATGACGATTCGCATGGGTGGCCTCAGGTTCGATTCTAGCATAGCGCCTGCTAACGGACTCTAGTCGGGCGGGACGCCCGACCTACGCGACGAGACATGGCCCGGCAGGTTCCGCCAGAATCGGAGCCGTAATATCATGAAGCTGCACAGACTCCAATGCGGCTTCGAGGCGATCTCCCATGACCGACCCGGGCGCTTTCCACGGCGTGCGCGTGCTCGACTTCACGCAGGGCATCGCCGGACCGTACGCGGCGATGCTCCTCGCGGAGCAGGGCGCGGATGCGATCAAGATCGAGCCGCCCGGCGGCGACCGCGCGCGGGGCAGGCCAGCATTCTACGTGCTGAATCGCAGCAAGCGGGGTGTCATGCTCGACCTGGAGAGCGCGGAGGGACGTCTGAAGGCGCAGGACCTCGCGGCGAGCGCCGACGTCGTGCTCGTCGATTCGCCGCCCGAGGTGCTTCGACGCTGGGGCATCGACTACGAAGCGCTGTCGCGACACAACCCGGCCGCCGTCTATTGCAGCGTCCCGCTGTACGGCTCGAGGGGGCCCAGCGCGGGCCTGCCGCCCGACGACGATCTGCTGGCCGCGGTGTCCGGCGTCTTCGGCCTGCAATGGTCTTATCGTGAGGCGCCGGTCTACCTCGTCGCGCCGATCGCATCGTATGCCGCGGGCATGCTGGCGGC
>JBGQNJ010000180.1:0-3871 GCA_041501065.1 Dehalococcoidia bacterium | reverse complement strand
GCCCTTCATAAGCCAGGGCGGAAGCTCACTCGTGACGCTGTTCATCGCCCTGGGGATATTACAGAGCGTGCGCACGCATCCCGGCCCGCCGGAATGGTGTGGCAAAGGATACAACGCTGCTAATGTGCCCTCTCGCCAAGGGGGACGCCTCTGACACGCGCTTGTGGGCTTGGCTGGTAACGCGCTCCGGGTTGCCAAGGGGAACGCCTCTGACACGCGCTCGTGGGGATCTTCTCACTCCCTGCCTTCTGCTTGCGACTGCGGCTGTCCCTCTATCTCCAGCCTCCCTCGCAGCAGGCTCAGCTCCTGCGCCAGCCGTCGGCTCTGGTCCGACAATCGCGATATCTCCAGCGAGTAGTGGAACAGCATCGCCGCAACGAATGCCAGCCCGACGAAGAAGAGGATCGACGGCGGATACTTCACGTCCAGCCGGTCCGCCATCCACACCGTGATCCCGGAGAACGACGCCAGCACCACCATCGCCGCGGCCAGCAGCAGCCACAGGATCGAGTACTCCTCACGCAACCGCCACTTGCGCACGTACGACAGCACGACGGCCGCGATCGCGACCGCGACGACTATGACGAAAACCGAGATCGGCCTCATCGATATCGCAAGCATTGTCATTCGTCTCGTCTCCTTTCGGCCGTCGGAAACGGTTTCTCCTTCAGAGCGTTCAAAGTGATGGCCAGGCTGACCTTGCTCATGTACGAAAGCGGTCGCAGCCCGCCAATCGACGACACGCCGCCCTGCCGCGCCCGCATCGCCACCGGCTCCTCGCGGATACGCAGCCCCTGCCGTGCGAGGAAGACAATCGACTCCGGCTCCGGGTAGTCAGGGGGGTAGTAGGCTGCGAGATACTCCAGCGCGCGACGGCTGTAGGCGCGAAAGCCGGACGTGGCGTCGGTCACCCTTTGGCGGCTGAACAGCCCGGCGATCTTCGACAGTATGAAGTTCCCTAACCGGCGCAAATGGCTTCCCTCGTAGCCCGGCTCCGCCAGGTAGCGCGAGCCGATCACCATGTCCCAGCCCTCGTCCAGCACCAGCGACACCAGCGACGCGATCCGGTCCGGCGGGAACTGCCCGTCGCTGTCGACCTGGACGGCCGCGTCGTAACCCTGTTGCATCGCGTACTTGAACCCCGTTTGCACGGCGCCGCCGATGCCCAGGTTGAAGCAGAGATCGAGGACCGGCACGCCGAGCGAGCGCGCTATGGCACCCGTTTCGTCGCTCGACCCGTCGTTCACGACGACGACGTCGAACTGCGGCGCCACCTCGCGTAGCTCCTCGAGGACGAGCCGCAGCGACGCCTCCTCGTTGTAGGCGGGCACGATCAGCAGTGCATTCACGTGTTCAGCGCTCACGGGGCCGTTCCCTCCGGCGTCGCTTCCTTCACGAAACGCAACAGGTAGAACACGGCCAGTGGTCCCCAGTTGATCGGGAAGTACTGCTTGCGACTCAACATGAGCTGCGACTCGACCGCGTCAATAATGAACTCGCCGTTGTAGTGATGGTCCCACGGCTTGGTGTAGCCGACAAGCCTCCGTCCCAATCCGTAGAAGCGGTTCTCCGATGGCGCGCTCACCAGCAGTTCGCCGCCCGGCGCCAGCAATCGCTTCATCTCGCCGGCAAGCCGCTCCAGCTCCAGTATATGCTCCAGCACCTGGGCCGCTATCACCATGTCGAAGTGGCCGTCGGGCAGGCCGAGCTTGAAGATGTCGTCCGCCATCACCTGCACGTTCGGCAGCTTGTACAGCCGCACCACCTCGCGCGCGATGTCCGCGCTCAGGTCGATGCACACAACCTCATCGAAGCGCTTGCTCAGCTCCCGCATCAAGACGCCGTTGCCGCCGCCGAAATCGAGCACCCGCCCGCGCTTCGACGATTGCGACAGCGCCAGCATGTGGTCGTGGCTGCGCCAGAAGAGCTCGCCGACCAGCCGGTTGCGGTGCGTGTACACGCGGGGCGTGTCGGCGGTCCCATACGCCGCTATCAGCCCGGTCATCGTCTTCCGGTCGATCCGTTCCATCACGTCTACTCTCTATGCCCCGCGGCCCAACAATCGCGGCGCCCTTTTGCTCGCCCAGGCCAGCGGCACGGCGGCGAGCAGCGACAGCACGGGGATTACCGCGGCGTGCAGTCGCTCCTCACCGATGAATACGAATCCAAACAGAAAAGAATAGTAGATTACGAAGGCCACGATAAGCAACTTCTTCGGGTTGCGCAACGAAAGCCATAGCGGCAGGCCCAGCAGCGCCAGTCCGGCGGCGCAATAGTAGTAGACGTTCGCGACATTGCTGAAGAGGTCCTTGTTCCGCTCGCTCAGTGCGTACGGATGCAGCCGTATGAGGTCCAGCGGCCGGCTATCGCGCTGGTAGAAATGCCTCAGCTTCTTCGGTATCAGCTCCAGCTCCTTCGATCGGTTGTGCACCATGAAGCTGAGGGCGCGTCTCACCTCCTCCTTGTACACGGCGACCTCCCGCTCCGGCGCCGGCAGCTCCTTGTACGCGTTGTTCGCCTCGATGCCCGGCACGAAGCTGCCCAGTCCGTCGGCGCCCGGCCAGTGGCCCGCGACCAGGTTGTCCGCCGAGCCCGTCGACACGAGGACGGGGTAGCCCAGCTCCTTCCAGTTGCGCAGCGTCCAAGGCAACAGCGCCAGCAGCATCGCCGCGACTGCGACGACCCCGTAGCCCGCGGCTCGCCGCCCGGAGCGGTACGCAATCGCCCACACCGCGACGAGCACGAGCGGAAACGCCAGCATCTCGCCTCGCACCAGCGACGCGCCGCCGAACGCCAGCCCGAGCAGCGCGACCGGCAACCATGACGTCTTCCCCCGCAACGTAAGGATGAGCGTGAGCGCCAGGAGGAGCATCGTCAAGAACGTCCAGGGCGTCTCCGTCATCAGCAGCGTCGGTAGGAAGACCTGGCTGGGGAAAAGCGCCAGGATGCCCGCTCCCACAAGCCCAACGCGACGGTCGAACACCTGCCGACCCACCACGTAGACCAGCACGCACGTCGCGGCGCCGAGGAAAGCGTTGAGCAGCTTCGCGCTCAGGACATTCGTGTCCGTCAGGAGGTAGACGCCCGCCAGCATCGCTGGATAGCCGACGCTCCAGTAGGCGGTCGGCGCCATCTCGAACGGCCCGCCCGGCGGCCCCGAGAAGCCGTCCTCCCACTGGAAGCCGTCGCCGCTCTTGATAAAGAGCGCCATGCGGTTGTAGACCGCGGCATCGTCGACGCGGCCGTCCGTGGGCAAAGGGTCGACGAAGTGCAGCCAGGTCACGCGCAGGGCTAGCGCCAGGAGGAAGATCGCCAGCAGCCACGCGAAGTCACCGCGAAGGGAGAGAGATGCAAACGGCCGGCGCTTCATCGCCGTCATGCCTCGTCGCCCGACGCCGACAGGACGGCCGGTTCCGGTGCCGCCTGCCGAGGGGCCACGAGCCGTCGACGCACACGCTCCACCAGCGCGACAAGAGACACCGCGGCGAAGACGCAGAGCAGCGGAATGAGCGCCGAGTGGAAGCGCTGTTCACCTATGAACACGAAGCCGAACAGGAACGAGTAGTAGACCACGACCATCAGCAGGAGCAGCTTACGCGGGTCTCGCAGCGAGAACCAGAGCGGCGCGCCAATCGCCGCGGCCGCGAGGGCGATCCAGTAGTAGACGTTGGCCAGCGCCTCCCAGCGGGCCTCAGCGGCGCTGCTGAACGCGGGCGCGTCGAGCGTCCCCTTCTGGATCCAGAGCATGACCTTGCTGTCGGCGCGATAGAACTCGTACAGCTTCTGCGGGATGAGCTTCAGCTCCGTCCCCGGGTTGTGCAGGGCGAAGCTAATGGCGCGCCGCGTCTCCTCCTTGTAGACCAGCGTCTCG
>JBGQNJ010000179.1:0-3880 GCA_041501065.1 Dehalococcoidia bacterium | reverse complement strand
CGTTCAAGAAGGGGCGGATCGACGTCGTCCCCGTCGAGGAGGGATCGGCGGCGGAGCAGGCGCAGCGCATGCTGCCCGACGCGCGCGTCGTCGCTGCCTTCCTCAATCTGAGCGCCAGCGAGCTCGCCGCCATCGACCGGCCGCTCGACGCCGACGTGGTCGTCTGCGGCGACAACGTCGCTGCCCGCAACGCGACGATGGCGCTGATCAATCGCATCCCCGGCCTGCGCGCCGTCAACGGCGACGGCCTGGCCAGCGCTCATCACCTGGAGGAGATAACAGCGCTCCTGCTCACCCTCAATCGCACCTACAAGAAGCAGACCAGCATCAGGATCACGGGTATCTGACGATGCCGCCCCAAGCCGCGCCGAGGCTGCCGGAGGTGCGCATCGTCGGCGTCACCGGCCTGCCCGAGATCGCGCCAGGCGACGACATCGCCGCGCTCGTCATCGACGCCGCGGCCGCGCAGGGAACGCCGCTGCTCGACGGCGACGTGCTCGTCGTCACGCAGAAGGTCGTCTCGAAAGCGGAGGGCCGGCTGGTGGAGCTGCGGACGGTCGAGCCGTCGGAGATGGCGCGGGAGTACGCCCACCGCTGGGGGAAGGACGCCCGCCAGGTCGAGGTCGTGCTGCGCGAGGCCAGCCGCATCGTGCGAATGGACCGGGGCGTCCTGATCGTCGAGACGAAGCACGGCTTCGTCTGCGCCAACGCCGGCGTCGACGCCTCGAACACGGGCCGTCCGGGATTCGTGACGTTGCTGCCCGAAGACCCCGACGCGTCGGCGGAGCGCGTCCGCGCCGAGGTCGAGCGTCGGGCGGGCGTCCGCGTGTCGGTGATCATATCCGACAGCTTCGGGCGGCCCTGGCGCGAGGGGATCGATCAGGTCGCGCTCGGCGTTGCCGGGCTGCTGCCGCTGCGCGACTACACCGGCGAGACGGACCCCGACGGCTACGAGTTGCGGGTGACGCAGGTGGCGCTGGCGGACGAGATAGCGGCGGCGGCGGAGCTGGTCATGGGCAAGCTCGACCGCATACCGGTCGCGATCATGAGAGGCTACGCGGTGCCGGCGGGCGCGGGCAGCGGTCGCCAGCTCCTGCGCGAGCCGGAGAAAGACCTTTTCCGCTAGGCAGCCGCATTCGACGAGGCGGTCGATTGGAGCAGGAAACCTCCCCGACGCTGGAAGACCTGAGGACTGAGCCCTCGCCGGTGCCGGGCGTCAGCCGCAACGTCTTCGTGCTGGGGCTCGTCAGCCTGGCGACGGACGTCGCCAGCGAGATGCTCTATCCCATCATACCCATCTTCCTGACCGTGACCCTCGGCGCGCCGGTGGCGTTCCTGGGCCTCATCGAAGGCATCGCCGAGGGCACCGCAAGCCTGATGAAGGTCGGCTCCGGCTGGTACTCCGACCGCCTGTCGATGCGGAGGCCACTGGTCGCCGCCGGCTACGGGCTATCGGCGATCGGCAAGGTCTTGCTGGCGACGGCGTTCCACTGGCCGCAGGTGCTCATCGCCCGCACCACCGACCGCTTCGGCAAGGGGGTGCGCACCTCGCCGCGCGACGCCCTCATCGCCGACTCGTCGCTGCCGGAGGTGTACGGGCGGTCGTTCGGCTTCCACCGGGCGGCGGACACTGCGGGCGCGGTGATCGGGCCGCTGATCGGCCTGGCGATATTGCAGATCGTCGGTCAGAACCACCTGCGACCAATCCTGCTGGCGGCGACCATCCCCGGCGTCCTGAGCGTCGGGCTGCTCGTCTTCGTGCGGGAGCGCCGCCGCCCGCCGCAGCCGGTCGCGAAGGCAGAGGGCGGCGCAAAGCTCGACCTGTCGGGCGCAAGCCCGGTCTTCTGGATGTTCCTCAGCATCAGCCTCCTCTTCGCCCTCGGCAACTCCAGCGACACGTTCCTCATCCTGCGGGCGAAAGACCTCGGCCTCAGCCTGTCGATCGTCATCCTGATGTACGTGCTGTACAACGCCAGCTACAGCCTGCTATCGCTGCCCGCGGGCATCGTCGCCGACAGGATCGGGAAGCGGCGGCTGGTGACGGGCGGCTTCTTCGTCTACGGGCTGGTGTACATGGGGTTCGCGCTGGTTGGTCAGGGGAGCGCCGTCTGGCCGCTGTTCTTGGTCTACGGCGTCTACATGGCCTTCACCGACGGCCAGGCCCGCGCGATGGTGGCGGAGCTATCGCCGGAGGAGCGTCGAGGGACGTTCCTGGGGCTGTACCACACTGGCATCGGCCTGATGGCCGTAGCGGCGAGCGTGCTCGCGGGCGTGCTGTGGGACGTTGTCGGGAAGCCGGCGCCCTTCTGGCTGGGGGCCTCGACCGGCTTTGCAGCCGCCGCGCTGATGCTGGCGCTGCCGCGAACGCAGCCTCGACTTCCGGAGTAGCGGGTCGGGTCGCCAATAGCTGCGAAGGATGTCGGCAGCGGAACATGGGCGTGTTCTTCCCACCCTCCCACCCTAGAGGCGTTTTCGGGAATCAGGGGGCACCCCTGAAACCCCGGCAGAGAGGGGATTCCCCTCTGCACTCCCCCTATCACTTCTAGCGGCTGAGGATGCCGCTCCGGAAGCATCCCGCTTCTTCTCTCTGGTCCCTCGTGTCGGCCGAGCGGCGGTGGGTGCTCGCGGCGGAACATGGGCATCTTCTTCCCAAGCAAAGGGTCGCGGGTTCGAGTCTCGTTTCCCGCTCCAACGTTCTCTCACGGTACATTAGATACGAAGCCGGGCGTTTCGCCCGGCCTTCACGTTGGCTACGTGCCAACAATCTGTTTTCCAGACCGAGGGTCGCGGGCCGGAGAGACTACCCTTCGACCGGTCGTTGGTGGTCTCTATCGCAAGTGCGAAGGAGTGGCTGCTTGACATACACAGATGCGGATGCGATATTGGCACCTCGCAGCCCCCGCTGAGGGGTCGGCTAAGGAGATCCGGTAGGGAGAGGAGGGAGCCATGGAGTTGTCCAATCGAGAAACGTGGACGATAGTCCACGGGATGACGGTGGGCGCCTTGTTTCTGCTGGCTTTCGCTGGTGTGATGGTCGAACTCTGGGGCCTTCGCGAGGGGATCTTGACGCTGGCCGGGGTCAAAGAGAAGCTGCGGCGCCTCTACGTCGGCGTATGGGGCATGGCCATCGTCGCATGGGTGACGGTAGTGACCGGTACCTACGTGATATACCCCTGGTACCGCGCCACGCCCCCTAGAGGGGCAGACCTCGCCAATTATCCCCGCTCTTTCCTGCTGGCAGACGCCAACACAGACCTCTGGCACAAGTTCGGCATGGAGTGGAAGGAGCACATCGCCTGGGCGGCACCGATCCTGGCCACCGCCGTCGCTTTTGTGGTGACCTACTACGGAGCTCGTCTGGCCCGCGACAACAAGCTGCGCTGGCTAACCATCGCGATGTTCGTAGCGGCCTTCGGAGCCGCCGCTGTGGCTGGCGTCTTTGGCGCCCTGATCAACAAGGCCGCACCTATCCGCTAGAGGAGGGACACCGTGAGCGAAACCGCAACCGGCATGAAACAAGACATCAGGCCTCGGACGGGCAGCGGGGGTGTCGACCCTGCCGCGATGGAGGCCGAGCTGTTCTCGCCCCGGCCCAACGGCCCCGCGGTCGCCGCCCTCCTGGCAGGAGCCGCAGGCGTCTTCGTCCTGGGCCTGAACACGTTCCTAGCCGCAGCAGCGACGGGTGTGAGCAACTGGATGGCCTTCCAGAACCGAGTGGGGCCGTTATCGGGCAAGACCACCATGGCCGGCGTCGCCTGGCTGGTGATTTGGGGCCTCCTTTCGGTTGTGCTCTGGCGGCGAAACGTGCGCCTCGAGTGGGTCTGGGCCATCGTCATTATCCTGCTGGTCGTGGGCAACCTCCTCATGTTTCCGCCCATCT
>JBGQNJ010000178.1:0-3880 GCA_041501065.1 Dehalococcoidia bacterium | reverse complement strand
GTCGCCGTCGCTTTCGACTACGGCGGCCGCGCCGAGATCGTCGACGCCGTGCGACGCATCATCGCGGACGGCCTCACACCGGCGCAGGTCGACGAGGAGATGATCTCGTCATACCTCTACACGGCGGGCATGCCCGATCCCGACCTCGTCATCCGCACGGCCGGCGAGATGAGGCTGTCCAACTTCCTCATCTGGCAGGCGGCCTATGCGGAGTATTACTCTACTCCCACGTACTGGCCCGATTTCGGACCGGAGAGCGTAGAAGAGGCGCTCCGGGCCTACGCACGGCGGGAGCGTCGTTTCGGCGGGCTGGGCCTGGATTGACCTGGAGACGCGCGTGTTGCGACAACGACGCAGCGGCGGGATGCGGCAAGGGGCGCTGGAGCTGAGGCTCGCGAGCGCGGCCGTCGCTATCCCGATCATCGTCCTCCTCATCTGGGCGGGCGCGCGCTGGTATACCGGCGTCGTCGCGGCGCTGCTGGCTGTCGCCACGCTCGAGTTCCAGGTGGCGCGCGGCTCGCGACTCAACGTGCTGGCCTTCATGGGCGCGGCCCTCTCCGCCGGCCTCGCCGTCGCTGCCCACGCCCGCGGCGAATGGCTGATCTGGCTCGTCACCGGCGCCGTCCTGCTGCCGCTGCTCTGGGCCATCGCTGCCTACCCGATAGAAGACGCCGTCTTCGAGTGGCTCTGGGCGGTCGGCGCAGTGCTCTATCTCGGCTGGCTGGGCTGCCACCTCGTCCTCCTCAGGGACGTGGGCGACGGCCGCGACTGGGTCTTTCTGGCCGTCTTCTCCACCTTCGCCACCGACACCGGCGCCTACTTCGTCGGCAGAGCGATCGGACGTACGCGCCTGGCGCCGGCGATCAGTCCGGGGAAGACCGTCGAAGGCGCTATCGGCGGCATGGTCTGCGGCGTCGCGGCCGTGCTGCTGTTCAACTACTTCCTGGGGCTCCGCGTCGAACCGGCGCTGGTTATCCCTCTCGCCGTCCTCCTGCCCGTCGCTGCCCAGGCCGGCGACCTCGTCGAATCGAAGCTGAAGCGCGGCATGCAGGTGAAGGACGCCAGCCGACTCATCCCCGGCCACGGCGGCCTCATGGACCGCTTCGACAGCGTGCTCCTCGCAATCGTGGTGGTATACTACTACTTGAAGTGGGTGATTCTGTAAGAGGCCTCGCTGTCTTCGGCTCCACCGGGTCCATCGGACGCCAGACACTGGACGTCGTGCGCGGACTGCGGCAGCGTTTTCGTGTCGTCGGGCTGTCGGCGGGGCGCAACGTCACCCTCCTCCAGGAGCAGGCGCGGGAATTCCAGCCGCGCTTTGTCTGCTACGACGGAAATGGATCGGCCACCCGCGACGTTATAGGTTTCGAGGGCGTCGATTGCGTCCCGATGGAGGCGATGGCCACCCGGCCGGACGTCGACATCATCGTCGTCGCGACCGTGGGCAAGGCCGGCCTCACGTCCACTCTGGCGGCGCTGGAGGCGGGCAAGACCGTCGCCCTCGCGAACAAAGAAGTTCTCGTCATGGCCGGCAAGCTGGTCGCTGAGGCCGCCCGCCGCAGCCACGGCGAGATACGACCTATAGACAGCGAGCACAGCGCCATCTGGCAGTGCCTGCGCGGCGAGAAGAACGCCAGCATCAGGCGTCTCATCCTCACGGCGTCGGGGGGAGCGCTGCGGGACAAGAGCATAGAAGAGCTCCGCCGCGTGACGCCGGAGCAGGCGCTCTCGCACCCGACATGGCAGATGGGGCGGAAGATAACGGTCGATTCCGCGACTCTGCTGAACAAGGGGCTGGAGGCAATCGAGGCGCGCTGGCTATTCGACGTGCCGCTGGACAGGATCGAGATCGTGTTGCACCGGGAGAGCATCGTCCATTCGCTCGTGGAGTTCACCGACGGCTCGCTGAAGGCGCAGCTCGGAACCCCTGACATGCGCGTGCCCATCCAGGTCGCCCTCTGCTATCCCGACCGCGTCCCCCTGCCGTCGGTGCCCTACCTCGACCTGAAGACGGTAAGTCCGCTGCACTTCGCGGAGCTAAAGCTCGACCGGTACCCCTGCCTGGCGCTGGCCCTCGAAGCCGGTCACCGCGACGGCACCTATCCGGCCGTCCTGTCCGCCGCCGACGAGGTCGCCGTGGCGGCTTTCCTCACCGGGCGCATCACCTTCACGCGGATACCGGAAATCATCGATGATACGCTGAACGCGCACGACGGCGTGGCCGACCCCGCTCTGGATGACATCCTGGCGGCCGATGCCTGGGCGCGCGCACACGCCGAGAATCTCGTAGGAGCAACACCGTGAGCGTCCTTCTTAACTCCGTCCTGCCGTTCGTCGTCATACTCGTGCTGCTCGTGCTCGTCCACGAGACGGGACACTTCGTGGCGGCGAAGCTATCGGGCGTGCGGGTGCTGGAGTTCGGCGTCGGCTTCCCGCCGCGTGTCGGCGCCTTCAAGTTCCGCGGCACGGAATACTCGCTGAACGCCCTGCCGCTCGGCGGCTTCGTGCGCATGTACGGGGAAGAGGACCCGACGGAGCCGGGATCGCTCGCCTCCAGGCCGAGGCCGTTGCGTCTGTTCGTGCTTTCCGCCGGCGCCCTGAGCAACTTAGTTTTCGCCGTCTTCCTTTTCAGCGCCAGCTTTATGATCCCGCAACAAGTCTCCGTAGGCCGGGCCGTCATCAACCAGGTGCTGCCGGATACTCCCGCCGCGGCTGCCGGCCTGCAAACCGGCGACGTCATCTACAAGATCAACGGGCGTGACATCCAGAACGTCCCGGACGCCAGCTACAACATTCGCCTCAACCTGGGCGAGACGATGGCCATGACCGTCAAGCGGGGCAGTGAATTCCTCAACCTCAACGTGAAGGCCCGTTGGGTGCCGCCTTCAGGGCAAGGGCCCACCGGCATCGTTATCGGCGCGCAGTACCCGTTCACGGAGACGCGGTCCTATGCCCCCTGGACGGCTCTGCGTCTGGGCACGCGCGAGACCTCCGACTCGCTGAAGCTCGCCCGCAACGAGGTTGTCGCCTGGGTCAAGGGCGCCACCAGTCCACAGGTCGCCGGACCGGTTGGGATGGCGCAGATGACGGGCGAGGTGGTCAAGGAGGCCGGCTGGAAGTCGCTCGTCGATTTCGCGGCTCTCATCAGCATCAACCTTGCCGTGATCAACATCTTGCCGCTGCCCTTCCTCGACGGCGGGCGCATCGTCTTCGTGCTCGTTGAGGTCCTGCGACGCGGCCGGCGCATCGCCCCGCAGAAGGAGGCGCTGGTGCACTTTGCGGGGCTGGTTGTGCTCATGACCTTCGTGGTGGTGATCAGCTACTTTGACATAGCTCGGCTCATCCGCGGCGAAAACATCTTCCGATGACCCAGCGCAGGCAATCGAAACCCCTCCAGATCGGCGGCGTCACGGTCGGCGGCGACGCGCCCATCGCTGTGCAGTCGATGGCGAACACGAAGACTGCCGACGTTCGGGCCACCCTGCGCCAGATACACGCCCTGGCGGAGCTCGGCTGCGAGATCGTTCGCGTCGCGGTGCCGGACCGTCACTCTGCCGAGGCGCTGCCGGAGGTCGTCGCCCACAGCCCGCTGCCGGTCGTCGCCGACATCCACTTCGACCACCAACTCGCTCTCGCCGCCCTGCGCGCCGGCGTCCACGGCCTGCGGCTCAATCCCGGCAACATCCGCGACCCGGAAAAGGTACGCGAGGTCGTGCGGGAGGCGAAGGCGCGCCGGACGCCGATACGCGTCGGCGTGAACGCGGGTTCTCTGCCGCCGCTGCCATTGTTGGCTGAGGGTGAAGAGCCGCCCGCGGTGTCGCAGCGCATGGTCGACGCCGCGCTGTGGGAGATCGGCATACTGGAAGAGATGGGATTCGAC
>JBGQNJ010000177.1:0-3880 GCA_041501065.1 Dehalococcoidia bacterium | reverse complement strand
TGCCGTTGATGACGAAGTCGTAGGCCTTGCTGCGCGCCTTACCCGGGTCGGTTTCGAGGAGCGCCAGGTCCTCGTCCTTCGGCGCCGTGAACGGGTGGTGGACGCTGTCCCAGCGCTGCTCGCCCTCGCTCCAGTCGAAGAGCGGGAAGTCGACGACGAAGCAGCAGGCGGCCACCTGCGGGTCGGCGAGGTTTAGACGCGCGGCCACCTCGCGTCGCAAGGCGTCGAGGGCGGCGCTGGCGATCTTCGGCTCGTCGGCGACGAGGATGAGGAGGTCGCCGCGTTTGGCGCCGGTGCGCTGCGCCATGCCATTTATCAGCTCCATGCTCAGGTAGCGGTGCATCGGCGAGCGAATGTCTTCCGCCGTCAAACCGTCGATGTCGCCTTCGCCGAGGAGGGCAACGGAGATGAGCCCCTTGCCGCCCTGGTCTTCGACGAACTGTGTCAGGCTGTCGATCTCGCGGCGGGTAAAGGCCGCGCCGCCGGGGGCCGCGAAGCCGCGTATCTGCCCGCCGGCCGCGATGACGTCGCGGAAAACGGCGAAGTCACAGGTCGGGCCGAGGTCGGTCACGTCGGCGAGCTCCATGCCGTAGCGGATGTCGGGCTTGTCGGTGCCGAAGCGGCGCATGACGTCGTCATAGGTCAGGCGCGGGAAAGGCACGGGCGCCAGCTTCAGGTCGGGTCGCAGAGCCGGGATCATGCCCGCGTACAGCTCCTCGATGAGGTCGAGGATGTCCCTCTGGTCGATGAAGCTCATCTCCAGGTCCAGCTGCGTGAATTCGGCCTGGCGGTCGGCGCGGAAGTCCTCGTCCCGGAAGCAGCGGGCTATCTGGTAGTACTTCTCGAAGCCGGCGACCATAAGCAGTTGCTTGAGCTGCTGCGGCGACTGCGGCAGGGCGTAGAAGTTGCCGGGATAGACGCGGCTTGGCACCAGGTAGTCGCGCGCGCCCTCGGGCGTCGACTTGGTGAGGATCGGCGTCTCAATCTCGTAGAAGCCGCGGGCGTCGAGGAAGTCGCGGATGTACTTGTTGACGCGATGGCGCACGGCGAAGCGGTCATGGACGGAGATGCGCCGCAGGTCGAGATAGCGGTAGCGCAGTCGCAGCAGCTCGTCGACCTCGACCTCTTCGTTTATGTAGAAGGGCGGCGTCTTCGCCGTGTTCAGGATCTGCGCCTCGCCGGCGACGACTTCGACCTCGCCCGACGGCAGGCCGGCGTTCTCGGTCCCGGCGGGCCGCGGCGAGACCGTGCCGCGGACGCAGAGGACGTACTCGTTGCGCACCTGCTCGGCGACGGCGTGGGCTTCGGGGGCTGTCTTGGGGTTGAAGACGACCTGGACGAGGCCGCGCGTATCGCGCAGGTCGATGAAGATGAGGCGGCCGTGGTCTCTCCGCCGGTGCACCCAGCCGGCGAGCAGCACTTCCTGGCCGCTGTCCCCTTTTCGGAGGTCGCCGCAGTAGTGTGTCTTATAGTGCACTTTTGTCTCCCTCAAGAGGCGGATGTGGGTGTTTTGCGCTTCGTTAGAGTGTCGCATGGGGACAGCGGCCAAGTCAACGCCATGGTCGCGCGGTCGCGTCAGTACGGTCCGGGGGCACGGCCGTGCGCCTCTACTACAGCGTAGAACGCGGCAGCAGCAGGTGTTACGATCCGACGGAGATGAGCGAGTGCCGCAGCCTCTACGTCCACGTACCGTTCTGTCGCGCGAAGTGCGCGTACTGCGACTTCAACTCCTACGCGCGGCAAGAGCACCTGATCCCCGCCTACGTCGATGCCCTGCTGCGGGAAGCGACGCTGTGGGCGGAACCGGGGGCAGTCGGCCGCGTCGAGACGCTATACTTCGGCGGCGGCACGCCCAGCCTGCTGCCCATCGCGGAGACGCGACGACTACTCGACGGCCTGCGACAGCGCTTCGACGTCGCTACCGGCGCGGAAGTGACGATGGAGGCGAACCCGGAGAGCGTCGACGCCGGCCGACTACACGCGCTGCGCCGAATGGGTGTCAACCGCCTCAGCCTCGGCGTGCAGAGCTTCGACGACGCCGAGCTCGGCTTCCTGGGCCGCATCCACGACGCGGCTCGGGCTGAAAGGGAATATTGCGACGCCCGCGAGGCCGGGTTCGACAGCGTCAGCATGGACCTCATCTTCGGCTTGCCGGGCCAGACGGTCGCGCAGTGGCGTCGATCACTGGAGAAGGCCATTGCGCTGAACCCGGACCACCTGTCGCTCTACGCGCTGACGCTGGAAGAGAGCACGCCGCTGGCCCGTCGAGTCGCTGCTGGCAAGTGCGCGGAGCCGGACCCCGACGTACAGGCGGAGATGTACATGTGGAGCAGCGAGCGGCTCGCCGCGGCCGGCTACGAGCAGTACGAGATATCAAACTGGGCGAAGCCGGGGCATCGCTGCAGCCACAACCTGACCTACTGGCACGCCGAGCCTTACTTGGGACTGGGAGCGGGCGCCCACTCCTACGTCGACGGCTACCGGCTGGCCAACGAGCGAGCGCCGGAGAGGTACATCGAGCTGGTCGCTGCGGGTAGAGGCGAGCGGCCGTGGGACCCGACGACCCTACCCTACATCGAGTCGTTCGAACGGCCCGACGCGGAGAGGGAGATGTCCGACGCGGTCATACTGGGGCTGCGCCTGACGGAGGGGGTGTCGCTCCAGGGGCTGAGCGAACGCTTCGGCGTCGACGTCGGCGAGCGCTACGGCCGGGAGATAGATGAACTCGCCGCGCTGGGGCTGCTCGAGTCGGTCGATGGGCGGATCAGGCTGACGGAGCGCGGCCGCCTCCTCGGCAACGAAGCCTTTCAGCGCTTCTTGTCCTAAGCAAGGAGGTCCAGGAACAACCGTAGGCGTAGGCCAGACTTTCCAGTCTGGCCGCGAATTGAACGCCGAGACTGGAAAGTCTCGGCTACGATTATCTTAACACATCCAAGGAACGCGACTAGGTCTTCGGGTGTTCTTCAGGCGAGGGTCTGCGGAGAGACGGCCAGCCCGTGCAACGTCTTCACCGCCCCCAGTACCCTATCGATGTGGCAGCTCGCGCCCTCCGGAGCCTTCCCGAACGGGTCCGCCGCCGGCGATTCGCCCAGGAGCACCTCCAGGCACGCCCGCACCGACCACGCTTCGGCCAGCAGGTGGTAGCCGCCCTCCAGCACGCAGACCAGCCGCCCTTCGCAGAGATCACCGGCCTTTCGGCGCAGGAACGACATCATCTCGCCGTAGCCGGCGACGCTGAGCGTCATGCTGGCCAGCGGGTCGTCGAAGTGGCCGTCGTAGCCCGCGGAGACGAGGATGAGTTGCGGCCGGTAGCGGTCGAGCAGCGGCTCCAGGGCCTCGTTGAAGACGCGACGGAACTCGCCGTCGCCGCAGCCCGCGGGCAGGGGCACGTTGACGTTGTAGCCGCGACCCGCGCCGGCGCCGGTCTCCTCGAGGTGCCCCGTGCCCGGGTAGTACGGGTACTGGTGCGTCGAGAAGTAGAGTACCGTCGGATCCTCGTAGAAAGCGGCCTGAGTACCGTTGCCGTGGTGGATGTCGAAGTCGACGATGGCGACGCGCTCGAGGCCACGGACGCGAATCGCGTGGCGGGCGGATATCGCGACGTTGTTGAAGAGACAGAAGCCCATGGCGTGGTCCGGCATCGCGTGGTGCCCGGGCGGCCGCACGAGGCAGAACGCGCTGTCAATGGCGCCATCGAGCACGGCGTCCGTGGCCGCCAGGGAGCCGCCGGCCGCGCGCAGGGCAGCGTCATAGGAGCGAGGCGAGATGTAAGTGTCGGGGTCGGCCCAGGCGCCGCCGGCCGCCGCCGCCTCACGCACGTAGGCGATGTAGCGCTGTTCGTGGACCATCGCTATCTCATCGACTGTGGCGTCGCGGGCGG
>JBGQNJ010000176.1:0-3892 GCA_041501065.1 Dehalococcoidia bacterium | reverse complement strand
GGCCTACCCGCGACTGTTCGACTTCAAGGCGTTCGGCGAGATCGCGAAGGAGGTCGACGCCTACTTCCTCGCCGACATCGCCCACATCGCCGGCCTCATCGCCGCCGGCGCCCACCCCAGTCCCGCGCCCTACGCCGACGTCATAACGACGACCACCCACAAGACCCTGCGCGGCCCCCGCGGCGCCATGATCATGTGCCGCGCCGAGTACGCCCAGAGCATCGACCGCGCGGTCTTCCCGGCCCTCCAGGGCGGCCCCCACGACCACACGACCGCCGCCATCGCCGTTGCCCTTAAGGAGGCGGCCTCGCCGGAGTTCAAGGCGTACGGCGCCCAGGTCGTGCGCAACGCGAAGGCGCTGGCCGGCGAGCTGCTGGAGCGCGGCTTCGACCTCGTCTCCGGCGGCACCGACAACCACCTCGTCCTCATCGACCTCACGAACAAGGGCGTGACCGGAAAGAAGGCTTCGAAGGCGCTGGACAGGGCGGGCATCGTCGTCAACGCCAACACCGTCCCCTACGACCCGCGAAAGCCGTTCAGTCCCAGCGGCATCCGCATCGGCAGCCCGGCCGTCACCTCGCGCGACATGAAGGAGCCGGAGATGCGGCGCATCGTCGCCTGGATGGACGAAGTCATCGCCAACGCCGAAGACGAGCAGACGCTGGAGCGCGTTCGCAACGAGGTGCGCGAGTTCTGCGCCGCGTTCGCCGCGCCGGGAATCCGCATTCCCTCGTAGGGGCGGGATTATCACGGTTCTGAGGGTTGAAAACCCTCAGCTACGCATATGACTGAGGCCAGACGCGTCTATCACGTGTGGTTCAGCACCAAAGAACGTCGACCCATTCTCGACGGCGAAGTCGGGCACGATCTCAGGGTCTCCTTCGCGGAGATAGCGAAGAGAACGAGCATCGGGCTGCTCGAATTCGAATTCGCCATCGATGACGTTCACGTACTCCTGGAGATTTCTTCAGACAAGAGCCTGAGTTCAGTCATGCATCAACTCAAAGGCGCGTCCGCACACACGATCTTCCTCAAGTATCCCGACATGAGACTGGAGACGCGCGCACTGTGGCAAAAGGGCTACGGGTTCCGAAGTATTGCACCGAGCGAAGTTACCGGCCTCCGATACTACATTCGGACTCAGTCAAAACGACCTATTCGACGTGAATAAGCTGAGGGTTTTCAACCCTCAGGCTGTCTTCATGTCCCAACGGAGAAAGGCTCGTCTGAGCCGCTTATCCAAATCTGTAAATTCTCTCTGATTGTTCGCCCCCGATAATGCGGACCCCTTGACAAGAGCGCTTCCAATCTCCCACAATTGATTGGATTGATACGCGAATGGACCCACGGACGGAAAGGGAGTCCGCCGAAGGCGGATTAAGTTGAGAAGGAGACTCAGTATGAAGAAAAGGATGTCTTGGTATTGGGCGGTGCCCGGAGCAACGGGACTCGCCCTCATAATGGCCGCGGTAATGCTACTGGTGTCGACCGCCGGCCATACTCCAACCGCAAGCGCCCAGACTGGCTGTGTGCTGTCAGTAACAAAAACCGCGAATGTCGAGATCGCGTCGACGGGGCCTGAGGCCAGCGCCATCACCTACACCATCACCGTCGATAACACGGGCACAGAGGACTGCACCACTGTAACAGTCACTGACAACCTGCCGGCTGACCTGGCCTGCGCCAGCACGACGCAGACCGGTGGGTTCACCCCTTCGGGATGCGCGCAGGTGCTGGACGAGACCGTTACGTGGAGTCTCGCCACGCTGACACCGGCCGCAGCAGCAGCAACCTTGACCCTGGTCGCCAACACGGGCGCCGGCGCTGATGAGGGCGATCTAATAACAAACACGGCGGTAGCGGCTGCAGCGCAGGGATCGACCGGCGACAGCGCCAGCGTCGACGTGTTCATCAGCGACTGCGATCTGAGCATCAGCAAAGACTCCGACGACAACGAAGTCGGCGAGGGTGGCGAGATCGTGTACACGATCACCGTAGACAACGCCAACAACGCGGGGGACTGTGCCGACGTGGTGATCAGTGAAACGATCCCCGACGACACGGACTGCATCGCAACCAGCATCTCGAACGACTCAGACGTGGACATAAACGCTGCTGAGGGCTGCGACAGCAGCGGCACCGTAACGTGGGACGTCAGCGAGGGCTCTCTCGACGGTCTTACGGAGGACCAGGTGGCCGAAGTCACCATGACGGTGGAACTCACGTCTGGTGCCAACGATGGTGACGAGATCGACAACGAGGCTTGCGTGACGTTTGGCGACCTGCCGGACGATTTCGCTATCTGCGACACGTTGACAGTCGACGTCTCGGGGGTAGCGGCCACGGCAACGCCGACGGTGGGCCCAACCCCGACCCGCGGCCCGACTGTCCAGCCGGTGGTGCCGCCGCCGGTGGCGCCGCCGGTAGCGGTGCCGTTGCCGACAATCGCTCCACCGATCACCGGTACCGGACCGGGCGGCGGCTCAGGGCCGCTGGCCCTTGGCCTAGCACTGGTGGGCGTTTGCCTGCTGCTCGTATCGGGCGCGGCAATGGTGAAGCGCACGCGCTAGGCGACTGACAACATATCCAATGTAGGGGAGGACTTCAGTCCTCCCGATTGAACCAGCAAGAGAGGCGGGATTGTTCCCGCCTCTCTTATTCTTGTCTCATCCGATCCTGACAACGGACCTAACCCGCGTAGGGGCGCACGGCCGTGCGCCCTGTATCGAGAAATGCCGAGGGTGTCCGTTTCCCCGCATCAACGGGAGGACTGAAGTCCTCCCCTACATATTCGCCAAGAACCGCCGGCGTAACCACGAATTGGGCGGCGTCTGGCCGTCCATCATCATGTGTTTACGGACCGGCTGCCGCTGCGTAGCCTCCTCATCAGCCAGCGCGCGAAGAGGAAGCCGCCGAGCACTGTCCAGACCCAGCGCAGGTCGCCGGGAGCGTCTTCTTTCGACAGACGCTCGCCCAGGCGGATGCGCACCGCCGTCCCTTCGGCCAGCCGCGTGATCTCCTCGTCGCTCAGCTCTGAGTACGGCCTCTTCGTGAAGGCGCTCTCGGCGAAGCCCGAACGCTCAATGACCCGACGGTACACCGGCACCCACTCCGCTGGGTCCGTCATCACCTCCGCGCGGCCCTGCCGGCCTTCGCCGCCGACCCAGACCTGCACGTTGGGGTCGGCGAGCAGGTTGCGATACCAGTCGGAGTTGCGTCCGAAGCCGGAGAGGCAGTAGACCTCGCCGTCACCCATCGCGAAGTTGACCGGCGTGCGACGCCGCAGGCCGCTTTTTCGGCCCGTCGTCGTCAGAACTATCACGTAGCCGCTATAGGGATTGCTGATGAAGGGGCCGAAGCCGAGGCGAAACAGGCACACCATGAACCGGTTGCCTTGCTTGAAGATGCGCTTCAGCAGGTCCGGCGGAAAGCGCATCAGGTCTTCGATGCCCGCCTCTGTCTGTGGTTGACCGGCGTAGCCGTCCATAGGAGCACCTCCGGCTTTATAGTCGGACGGCCGGGCGCTTTCTACCGCGCCATTCGCTCCTTCTCGCGCTGGATCAGGTCGCGGCGCAAGATCTTGCCGGATAGGGTCTTCGGGATCGTATCGAGGAACTCGACCTCGCGGATCTTCTTGTATGGGGCGACCTTCCCCGCGATGAACGTCATCAGGTCCTCCGCCGTCGCAGTCGACCCTTCGCGGAGGACGACGCAGGCCTTGGGGATCTCGCCGCCGGCCTCGTCCGGCTTGGGGATGACCGCCGCGTCGAGGACGGCGGGATGCTGGTGGAGCAGCGCCTCCAGCTCCGCCGGCGCGACCTGGTAGCCCTTGTACTTGATCATCTCCTTCAGGCGCTCGATGAGGTAGAGGTAGCCGTTCTCATCGAAGCGG
>JBGQNJ010000175.1:0-3943 GCA_041501065.1 Dehalococcoidia bacterium | reverse complement strand
GGGAAGTTGACCGTCAGTTCGTGCTGACAGGTGCGCAGCTCGGCCCGGATGCCGTCGTCGAGACCCATGACGTCGGCGACCGCGTCGAACTGCGCGAGGGCGTTTTGGAACGGGTTTCCCGCGGCCTGTTCCATGACTTTCGTCGTCTGGCTGTCGCTCATGTGTTTGATCCGACCTTTCTCTGGAATAGCGGGACTATAAGCGATTCGCCGCGAGAAGGCAACCGGAAGCTGGTTGCCGCGTGCCCCTGAGCCGAGCCGCCGCGTCCGGCTGCGTTCGCCCTCGGTCATTCCCGACAGGAGGCGAAAGGACGGCAGTCACGGACGGCCCGAAGAGGACTTAGGTGGGTTAGGCCGGTGCAGACGGGCGCTGTTTGCCCTGGCGCGCCGTCCGGTAGTACGCCTCCGGGCTGCACCCCATCCGACGCCGGAAGACGCGACTGAACTGGGCGTAGCTACCGAAGCCCGCTTCCTTGGCGAGCGCAAACAAGGCGTTCTCCCGTCCGCCGTCGCAGCGGTCGACGAAGGCGTCCAGACGGAGGCTGTTGCGGAAATCGGTGATGCTGACACCGGACTGCCGTTTGAAGAGGCGGCTTAGCTGGCTGGGGCTTATGCGCGTCTCCCGCGCGAGCGTCTTCAGGTTCTTCGACGGGTCCTCGCGCAGGAGGGCCATGGCGCGTGCGACGGCGGAGTGCAAGGAGCCGGCGTCTTCGGAGTCGCCGTGCTCGTAAGCGTTCCAAGCTGAGGTCAGCCACCAGGCGAGGCCCAGCTCGTGGCAGTCGAGCGGCTGAAAACCGGTCGAGAGCTCCTGCGCTATCTCATCGAGGAGCCTCACGCATTTCGACGGGAGGGGTCGCATCAGGACCGATCCTGGGTCTCTCTCGGCGAGAATGGGTATGCGTGGCACCATTTGCGCAGTGAACTCGGGCGACAAGACCAGTATCCACATGGCGAAATCGCGCGTGAAATCCTCGAGGATGTGCTCCTGCTCCGGAAATAGCCAGATGAGGCTGCGAGGCCGTAGTATTTTTCGTTCGCCGGCTACGATGTAGGTCCCTCGTCCGCTCGTGACAAGATTGACCTCGAACTCGTCGTGGACGTGAGGCTCGGCCATTCGCAAGGCGACGCCGTCTCGACGGGGGAACCGCCAGGCCACGCCGCGCCTACCGGCCGGAAGCGACAGAATGCATCGAGACATGTCACAAGACTACATCTTTCCATGCATGATCTGCAACGTTTGACGAGCAGTCACCCGGATGGCGTTCGCCTGGAAAGGCTTGTGATCAACCTGCCGGAGGCATATCGTATCACCTGCAAGAAGGTCTTCGTAGGGAATTGGAGGGCGGTTTACGATGAGAAACGTTGCTGTCGTTGGCGCGGGGATGACGCGTTTTGGCAAGTACCTCGATCGGGGGCTGAAGGACCTCGCGCGGGAGGCGGTCGAAGGCTCACTGCAATCGGCGGGCGTCGACAAATCGGCGCTGCAGGTCGCGGTCGTCGGGAACGCCGCCGCCGGGCTCGTGACGGGGCAGGAGATGGTGCGCGCCCAGGTCATGCTGCGTGAGATGGGCCTGGGAGGCATCCCGATGGTGAACACCGAGAACGCCTGTGCCAGCTCGTCGACCGCTTTCCACCTGGCGTGGCTGTACGTCGCCTCCGGCATGTACGACATTGCCCTGGCCCTGGGAGTGGAGAAGCTCTACCACGAGGACAAGAAGCGCTCCTTTGCCGCTATCGGCGCAGCCGTCGACGTGGAGATAATGCAGAAGATAGTCGCCGCGGCCAGCGCCGATAGCAAGCAGGCGGGCGACGCCAAAGACGGCGGAGCAGCGGGCGCCGGCGAGTCGCGCAGCCTGTTCATGGACCTCTACGCCGCTCTCGCGCGCGACCACATGCGACGCTACGGGACGACGAAGGAGCAGTACGCCCGCATCGCTGAGAAGAACCACTTCAACGGCAGCCTGAACCCGCACGCGCAGTACCGCGAACGCTACACGGTCGACGAAATCCTCGCGTCGCCGGCCGTCGCTGAGCCGCTGACGCGCCTCATGTGCTCGCCCATCGGCGACGGCGCCGCAGCCATCATCCTGTGTTCAGAGGAGAAGGCGCGACAACTGACGACGAAGCCACTGTGGGTCAGGGCGAGCGTGCTCACGACAGGCCAGGACCACGGGCCCGACGACCCGGGCATCGGCGACCGCATCGCGGCTGCCGGCTATGAGATGGCCGGCCTGGGCCCGAATGACGTCAGTCTGGCCGAGGTGCACGATGCCACCGCGCCCGCGGAACTGGTGCTCTATGAGGAGATGGGCTTCTGCCCGCGCGGAGAGGGCGGACGGCTAATCGACAGCGGCCACACTTCGCTGGGCGGGAAGCTGCCGGTGAATACAAGCGGCGGCCTCATTTCCAAAGGCCACCCGATAGGCGCCACCGGCACGGCGCAGCTCTACGAGGTCTTCCTTCAATTGCGAGGAGAAGCCGGCGAGCGTCAGGTGAAGGGCGCGAAGGTCGGGCTGACCGAGAACGGCGGCGGCATGATCCGCGGCGAGAACGCCGTCGCCAGCGTGCACATCCTTTCGGTCTAGGACGGCGCTGGCGGCTGCTATGGCCCCGTCAAGCAGTAGAGGTTGGTCTTTGTAGTGTGCTCCGAGAACCGCTTCTCGCACTTGTCCGGCGTGGCGTTGGCCGGCGAGTCCACGGCCGCGATCAGCGTGAACTTCTTCCCGTCCGACGAATACCAGTAGCCGTTCTTCGCCGGGTCACCCAGCGGGTCTTCAGGAAGAGGGTCGAGCACGTCCTTGAGCTTGCAGCCGGCGTCGAACTCCTGATAAGTGCACATCGTCTGGATGGCGCCGCCATTCGACGGGTACTCGCCTTCTTGCTTGCGGTATTGCTCGAGGGCCGCGGCTATCTTCGCCAGATCCTCCATGCGGGTCTTGTCACGCGACTGGGTGATGAACTCCGGTAGAGGCGTCGGCGCGATAGTGGGCGTCGCAGTGGACGGCGGGACGTACGGTGTGGGCGAGACGGGAGCGGCAGCGATGGTCGCCCGGGCGATCTCCGGCGGCGGCGCGGTGTTGTCGACCTTCGGCTTGCTCGGCCCGCCGAAAGCCAGGTCCGTCCCCAGAGCGGCAACGATGACGATGATGACGGCGGCTACCGGCGCGTAGGGCAATAGCCGGCGCCAATCTCGCTGCGACAGTATCTCGCGCCAGTCCTCTCGTTTCACCTCGCCGTCCTCTCTAGCATATTCTCGGAAGCTGCTCGCCGCTCATGACGTCGACGATGCGCTCGCCCCCGATGCGCGTCTTCATGATAACAACACCGGCATGCTCCGACACAACGCGCCCGACTATCACCGCCTCGCGGCCAAGCGCCTGCCGTCGCAGCACCTCCACGGCGCGGTCGCCCTGGCCGGCGCGCACGAACGCGAGGAAGTTGCCCTCGTTCGCGACGTAGAGGGGGTCGAGGCCCAGGATCTCGCACACGCCCTGCACCTCCGGCCCGACGGGCAATCGACTCTCCTCGATCACGATTCCCGCGCCGCTCTTGCCGGCGATCTCGTTGAGCGACGACGATACGCCGCCGCGCGTCGGGTCGCGCAACATGTGAATATCGATCCCCTCGTCAAGCAGCGCTTCGACCAATGGGAAGACAGGCGCCGAATCGCTTTCGATGGCGGCGTCCAGCGATAGCCCCTCGCGCAGTGCCATTATAGCGATGCCGTGGCGCCCGAGCGACCCGCTGAGGACGATCTCGTCGCCGGGCTGCAGGCGCCGCGACCCGACGTCAAGCCCGGGCAGGACCGCGCCGATGCCGGTGGTGTTGATGAAGACGCCGTCGCCCTTGCCGCGCTCCACGACCTTGCTGTCGCCGGTGACGACCTGGACGCCGGCCTCCGCCGCGGCCTCCTTCATCGACACGATGACGCGCCAGAGGTCCTG
>JBGQNJ010000174.1:0-3952 GCA_041501065.1 Dehalococcoidia bacterium | reverse complement strand
TGGAAAAGTCGAAGCTGGAGGGCGACGAGAGGACAGGCGTCAACATACTACGTCGCGCCCTGGAGGAGCCCCTGCGCCGCATCGCCATCAACGCCGGCCAGGACGGCTCGGTGATGGTGCAAAACGTCAAGGAGATGAAGAAGGGCGAAGGCTACGACGCTGCGAAGGACGAATACGGCAACATGGAGAAGAAGGGGATCATCGACCCGCTGAAGGTGACGCGGGCCGCCCTGGAGAACGCGATAAGCATCGCCGGCATGGTGCTGACGACGAACTGCCTTGTGACGGACATCCCGGAAAAGTCGTCGGCCATGGGCATGCCGCCGCAGCCGCAGATGTACTAGGGGACGTATTCTCGAACAAACGTGTAGGGGCGGTTCGCGAACCGCCCCTACACTTCGCTCCTCACTCCACCACGCACACGGCATGTGATAGAATCGCCCGCAAGACAGCGAATCGCGCCACCCCGTCACATTCCCGCCACGGATGCGTCAGATGCTCGCCAGCGACTCTTCAAACGCCAGCCGCCACCGGCTCACGTACAAACCGGCGCTCGATGGCATCCGGGCCCTCGCGGTCGCCGCCGTGCTCGCCTATCACGCGGGGCTGCCGTGGGCGCGTGGCGGCTTCCTCGGCGTCGACGCTTTCTTCGTCCTCAGCGGCTACCTTATTACAAGCCTCCTCCTGACCGAGTGGAATGTCCACGGCAATATCGGCGTCATCGCCTTCTGGTCCCGGCGAGCGCGACGCCTTCTGCCGGCCCTCTTCCTCATGCTCCTCGGCGTCGTGTTCTATGCCGTCGTCTTCGCCCGGCCGCTCGAGATGGAGCGAATCCGCAGCGATGCCATCGCCACTGTCGCCTATGTCGCTAACTGGCGGCCGGTATTCGTCGGGCAGTCCTATTTCGACCAGTTCTCGCTTCCTTCCCCTCTGCGCCATACCTGGTCCCTGGCAATCGAGGAGCAATACTACCTCATCTGGCCCCTGTTGCTCCTGGCCCTCCTCCGTCTGCGCCGCCTATCGCCCGGCAGGCTGCTTGCCGCAACGCTGATCATGGCCGCGGCTTCGGCGATTCTCATGGGCGCGCTGTTTCGGCCGGAGCACGACCCTTCCCGCGTCTACTACGGCACCGACACGCGGGCGCAGTCCCTGCTCGTCGGCGCCGCCCTGGCGATGCTGCTGATGCGGGTCGACCCGCTTCGCAACGGTCTTTCGAAGTGGACGCTTCAGATCGCAGCCGTCGAGTGCGCGATTGGAATCGGTTGGGTCTGGACGCACACGTCCGGTGACGACGTCTTCCTCTACCGTGGAGGCTTCCTGTTGTTGGCCGCGGGCGTGGCAGTCATCATCGCCGCCGCTGTGCAGCCCGAGCCCGGTATCGTCGGCAGGGCGCTCTCCATCCCGCCGTTGCGCGCCCTCGGCCTGATATCTTACGGCGTCTACTTGTGGCACTGGCCCGTCTTCATGATGCTCACGCCAGGCCGGACCGGCTTGACCGGATGGGACGGCTACGAGTTGTTTATTGTGCGCGCCCTTGCCACGTTGACGATCGCGACGGTCTCTTACCATGTGCTGGAGATGCCGATACGTCGCGGCGCGTTCCGCCGGCGAAAGGTGGCGTGGGCATTCGCCCCCAGCGGGGCCGTGGCGCTCGCGGCCGTGTTTGTGCTGGTCACCCGGGGCCCCACTTTTCCCTCTGTCGCCGGTCTCGCGATGGAGCGCGCTCCGCCACTCCCGACCGCCACGCAAGGGCCCCCACCCACGCAAGGGCCGCCTGCCCGGGTCATGATGGTCGCCGATTCGGAAGGGAGGTCGATGCTGCCCGGCCTCAAGCTGCTGGCCGACGAGCAGAACCTCACGATAAAGGACGTGGTGGCTATCGGTTGCGGCTTCCTCGACCTCGACCAGGCGCCGGACCCGTCGGTCCCGGGGCCCGTAGTCCAACTATCGAAAGCGCAAGCCGACCATTGCAAGGACTGGCACAACACATGGCCGGCAGAACTGGAGACTCTCCAGCCTCACATCGTCCTTTGGATCTTCGGTCCCTGGGATAGCTACAGCTTCGTCGCGGACGGGAAGCTTCTGCAGGCAGGCACGCAGGAGTGGAACGACTATTTCCTCGCCGGGCTACAGAGAGACCTTGATCTATTCACCGCGGACGGGGCCAAGTTCATGCTTCTCACCTACCCCTTCTACAGGCCTCCACAATGGTCGCTTCTTCCCAACGGTGATGAACTGGAACAGGAAGCCCAGGGGCGCATCGAGACGGTGAACGACCTCTACCGGCAGTTCGCGGCAGCGCATACTGACAAGGTCATGCTCGTGGACATGAACGACTTCGTTTGTCCCGAAGGCAAGTTCACCGACATCGTCATCGACGGTGTCAGACTGCGAGAAGACGGCGGCCATTTCACCGAAGCGGGCTCTCTCGTGGTGGCCCGCTGGCTGGTGCCCCAGATCGTCTAGGCAGCAGGCGGAGGCGCTCCTCTTGCGAACGGCCCGTAAGGTCGCCTCTAAGCTGTCGCCGACGGGCACGCCGACCATACTTGTACCATCTCCAGCTTGCGGTTAGAGTCTTGGCGTGACCGGCAAGAACATCTCCGTCATCGGCGGCATTGACCTCGGCGCGACGAAGATACTCTCCGTCGTCGTCACTCACGGCGGCAAGCTGCTCGCCGAAGACCTGCGACCCACTGAGGGCGCCGACGGCCCCGATGTCGTCGTAGCCAACATGATCGCGTCCCTGCGTCAGGCAATCGCGAATGCCGGCGAAGCGCAACTCGCCGCCATCGGCATCGACGCGCCGGGGCCGGTCGACCACGCGCGCGGCATAATCACGTCTCCTCCGAACCTGCCCGGCTGGCACGACGTTCCTCTCGCATCGATCTTCGAGAAGGAGCTCGGCGTGCCCTGCGTGCTGGAGAACGACGCCAACGCGGCCGCCTTCGCAGAGCACCGCTGGGGGTCAGGCCGCGGCAGCCGCCACATGCTGTTCCTCACCGTGAGCAGCGGTGTCGGGGGCGGCATCATCATCGACGGCAACCTCTATCGAGGCGCTTCCGGCGCGGCGGGCGAGGTGGGCCACATGACGATTGACGCCCGCGGCGCCCGTTGCCACTGCGGCCGTCGCGGCTGCCTGGAGATGTACGCCTCCGGTATCGCGGTAGCGCGACTGGCTCGCAGGCTGGTCGCGCGGCGTCCCGACTCGCTGTTGGCGCAAATGGCCCGCGAGCAGCCCTTGACCGCGAAGCTGGTGCACGAAGCCGCCGACCAGGGCGACGAAAGCGCGCGCAAGCTCATCGCGGAGGCGGGCCACGCCCTGGGGGTCGGCCTAGCCAGCCTGATCAACGTCTTCAACCCGCAGGTCATCGTCCTCGACGGCAGCCTGACGAAGATGGGCGACCTCTACCTCGGGCCGGCGCGGGAGACGGCGCAGCGGGAGTCGTTCGCGCAGAGTTGGAGCGACGTGCGCATCGTCGTCGGCGAGCTGGGCGACCGCTCGGCGGCGCTGGGTGCTGCGGCCGTCGCGCTGGAGGCAATGCGCGCCGCGGCGAAGTGATGCTCATCGGTCTCATCTCCGACACTCACGGCTACTTCGACCCGCGACTCCCCGGCGTCTTCCGCGGCGTCGGGCGCATACTGCACGCCGGCGACGTCGGCAGCCTCGACGTTATCGAGCGCCTGGAGGCGATAGCGCCCGTCGTCGCCGTGCACGGCAACATGGACAACCCGCTCGTGGCGAGCCGCTTTCCCGCGGACGCGACGGTCGAGATCGACGGCGTTCGCGTCTACCTCGTCCACCGGCCGCAGGACGCGCGACCCGGCGACGGCGTCACCGTCGTCGTGCAGGGGCACACGCACCGGTCGCTCATCGACGAGAAAGAGGGTATGCTGTACGTCAATCCGGGCGCGGCGGGCAAGACGCTGACCTTCGCCGGTCGGACGGTGGCGC
>JBGQNJ010000173.1:0-3974 GCA_041501065.1 Dehalococcoidia bacterium | reverse complement strand
CTGGTCGATTGCGGCGATCAAGGGCTGAGCATCCACCGGCGCGAGCTCCCCCTTCGACGGTTCGATATCTTCGACGCGGTCCCAGTTCTCGTGCAGGCCGAGCGCCAGCGCGCGCAACTGACCAAGATCGAGCCCCAGGACGTAGCCACGCACCAGCACTTCCTCCAGAGCCGCGTTCTGCAGCAGGCTATCCAGGTAGTCGCGCCACCGTTCCTCGAAGGCGATTGATGAGACGACCTCGTCTTGCACGCTCACCGCGGGAGGAAGCCCGGCCTCCAGCGGGTAGGCGCTCAGTATCCTCTGGGCGAAGCCATGGAGCGTCTCAATGGCCGCGGCATCGATGTCGCCTATCGCTTCCCTGATTCGAGCTGCTTCATCATCTGGCAGTTCCCCGTCGCGCGCCGCCTTCTCCATCTCCTCGCGCACGCGATCACGCAGTTCGGCGGCGGCCTTTTCCGTGAAAGTAATGGCCGCAATGCGCCTCATCTCCGTCCGGCCCGTCGCCACCAGCCTCAAGATGCGGTCGACGAGCGATGAGGTCTTGCCCGTCCCGGCACCCGCTTCGACAAACAGAGTTATGTCAAGGTCGGTCAGAATGCGGTCTCGTTGCACCTGATCAGAGGGGTGGAAGGAGAGAGCTTCAGCCATCAGTCGCTGCCCTCCGCCATCTGCACATAGGCAGCGAGCTCAGGTGCGTTGCGCTTGCGCTCCCATAGGCGGTCGCGTTGCCTTGCGCACATCATGTCATAAGGGCAAAAGCGACAGCTTTCGAAGTTGTCGAGGCCCCGCTGCCCGGGATGAGACGGAAAGAGACCAGCGCCGATGCCGTCTAGAATAACGGCGAGGACCTCTTTGAAACGGGCCATGACCTCGTCATCGACGCGGTATCCCATGCGTTCATACGAATACTGCTCTGTGGCAAACCAGTAGTAAGCCGTGACCGGCAAGTCGCCGTAGGCGCCGCCGGCGGCGACCGCATAGAGCGGTAGCTGTAGCAGCTGGCCCCGTTTGACCGGGTCCTTGCGGAGCTCGCGGAAGGGGTACGAAGAGCCGCTCTTGTAATCGATGACAACCAGGCGCGAGCCATCCGGCGCCCTGTCCACACGGTCGATCTTGCCGCGCAACGCGATCAGCCGGCCGTCCTCCAACTCGACCCGCGCTGCCTGTTTCGAACCCGGCTCCGCAAGTCCAAAGGAGACCTCAACATCGAGGGGCAGCACGCCCAACTCGGCTCTCATCTCCTCATCTGCGGCCAAGAAGCCATCGAGGTCACGCAGTATGCGGGCCCGTTCCAGCCTCCATAGCAGGGGGCTGCCGGTGAGGCCCTCGGCCTCCGCCTCATCACAGCACTCCTCGCCGATCCTGTGCAGGAGAGCCCGGGCCTCGTCGCTCCACGACTCGGTGGGTGACCCCGGAGACGGCGCATCACGCAGGAAGCGCTCCAGGGCCCTGTGAATCACCGTCCCCCGGTCGGCGGCACTGATCGTCAGCGTGTCCTCCGGCCGCTCCGTCTCAGCTACGCGGAGAACGTTACCCAGGAAGTAACGGAACGGGCAGGTCGACCAGTTCTGGAGGGCGCTCGCGGAGACTGACCGTTCTGCCGATGGCACGGCTGCCCGGCCTGGTCCGATGGAGCCATCCCAGCGCGTAAACCGCTCGGATTGCCGCTCAATGTCGGCCTCCAGGCCGCTGCGAAGGGTGAGATCGGTCTTGATCAGATGGTGGTCAAGCAGGTGATGACCCGCCAGGCGCCAGCAGAGGATGCTGCGAAGGTCATACTCTTGAGGCGAGCCCGGCGCAGGGCCTCCAGCAATAGCCGACTGAAAAGATGGAACCACCGCAAGCCAGGAGCGTGCCGTCGGATTGAGAAGGTCCGAGCTGTACACGGGTTTGCCTTCCAGTCGCGAGGCCTCCTGTAAGAGCCAGGGGGCAGGCATCTTACCGCGCTGGCCGCGCATGTCGGCTCGCGGGAAGAAGAGGATCCGCTCCCTGGCGGAGGCGAGGGCAGCGAGATAGTCGCGCCGCTCTTCGTCGAGACGCGCAGTGCGCAGAGGTACCTCCTCCCCCGACTCCAACCGCTCACGATCCGGTATGAGGGGATCGTCCCGCCCCCGCGGCGGTAGCAGCCCTTCGCTCATGCCAAGGACGAACGCTGTGTCGAACTCGCAGCCCCTGGCATCAGCGAGTCGGCCAATGAACACGCCTTCGCCAAAGCGACCCACGCGCCCTGCCGACGCCTCCAGGTCCCTCTCCAGGGCCCGGCGGAATGTCGGTTCGTCGATCTGTGGCCGCAGGGCAGCGAGTTCGCCCAGCGCCTCCAGTCCCGCCAGCACAGAGCGGTGCGCCTCAATCTCCTCCTCGGGCCAGTCGCGGCGGTGACCCTCGCCACCCAGATAGCGTTCGATCAGTCCGCGTGCCCAGGCAGCAAAGCCCGGCCAGGTGGGCGGGCCGGAATAGGCAAGGTCCACAGCCAGTCCGTCAATGAAGTGGGCCAGGCGCTCCGCGTGGCCGATCTCCGAGTCGATATGGCGGAGTCTTCCCTCGCTAACGTCTTCTCGCTCCTCCAGGTTCTCTCGCTCACTACGAAGTGAGCTCACGTAGCGAGCGAGACGGTCGCGCCACTGTTCAGCGCCGCGAACGATTCCAGCGGATCGTGAAAGGAGGTCCCAGCGCTGGGCGGGAGCGGGACGGCCGTCTCGTTCCTCCAGTACAGGCGCACCGCAGAGCCAGTCAGCCAGAACGTTGCGGCGGAAGCCGGACTCGCGAACTCGGAAGAGGCCGAGTAGCGTTCGGCCGGTCATGGTCTGCGCCAGCGTGCGCACGCCGGGGCCGTTGAAGGGGACGCCGGCCGCCCGGAACTGCTCCTGCGCCAGGAGTGCATACGGCTGCGCCGCCCGATAGAGGACGGCGATTCGGTGAAGTGGCGTGCCCGAAACAAGGCGTTCGGAGATCAGGCGCAGTACCGTGCGTACCTCCTCTTCTGCGTCTGTCACGAGGACGATCCGGGAGTCTCCGTCACGTTCGGCTGTCTTCTCTTCCGTAGCCTGCCCGAGCGGAACCGCAAGGTGGGTCGCGATCTGGCGCGCAGCGTCGTCGATGCTGTCCTCCCCGCTTAGGCCAACAATCGCCGAGAGACGGCCTTCCCCGGCGAGGGCGTCTGCTAGGGCGCTCTCACTAGGAGACAGACGTCGCGGGAGGAAGAGGATAACGTGCCCGATGTCCCTCAGGGCGAGCGGCGCCGCGGCAACTGCCCCGGCGGCTGCGAATGCCAGGTCTTCTTCGTCGTAATAGGCTGCAGTTCGGCACCGAAAATCGCGGTAGAGGCGCACAACGTCTGCTGCACGGGCATTCTGCGCGGCGATAAGGTCCAGCGACCCGTCGGGGGCGCGCCTCAGCTCACGGAACGTTGCCTCGAGACTGCGCTCAGTCGAGGTGTGCTCACGTACCGTAGCGAAGATGCCGGGCTCGGCCGCAAGGGCTGCACGGACTGCCTCGGCGCGCACCGGCGACGTCTGCGGGCGCTTCCCGGCTGATGCAAGGGCGGGCGAACCCAGCAATTCCGCCACGCGCGAGAAGACGATAAAGCCAACGTTGACGAGGCCGCCCCGTGATGCACCCAGACGTCTCCTCAGGGAGAGGCCGGCATAGTTGGAGGGAACGGCGACCGTGACGGGTTGCAGCGGGTCGCTGCCCTTCGCGGCGGAAATGGCCTCCTGGAGGACGCCGGTTGCCGGCGGTCCGAAAGAAACGAGACGGAGGAGAGACACGGAGATCCTTTCGTGGTGTGTGGCCGACTACGATGAAGAATACTCGCATTGATCGGCGCTGCCAAGTCCGGTGTCGCGTTAGCGACACGAGGTCGTGCTGGCGCGGACCATTATCTCCGAGGCAGAGGGTCTTGGGAGTGACCGCAGACGTCGGGAAACGAAGGTTGCGGAAGGCGGGGCCCCTTGTGGAAGCTTGAAATCCCTTCG
>JBGQNJ010000172.1:0-4019 GCA_041501065.1 Dehalococcoidia bacterium | reverse complement strand
CTTCCCCGTATGGATCGCCTGCCGATGCGTCCAGCCAGCGGATTCGCGGGTCGTCGCGACGGAACCAGGTGTGCTGCTTCCGCGCCAGCCGGTGCGTCTCCGTCTTCATCTTCGCCGCGACTTCCAGGAGCGTCATCTCGCCGCGAAGGTAGGCGCACGTCTGCCGGTAGCCGATGCCGGACATCGGCGGCAGGTCCGCGCTGTACCCCCGCTCCAGCAGCGAGCGGGCTTCATCGACGAGGCCCGAGTCGAGCATCCTGTCGACGCGCTCATCGATGCGGCGGTAGAGCTCGTCGCGCGGGCGGTCAATGGCTAGGATAAGCGGCTCAAAGTCCGGCTGCAACTTAGCCGCGCGCGACGATATCGCCTCGCCCGTCAGGTAGCGCACCTCCAGCGCCCGCACGACACGGCGCACGTTGCGCGGATCGATGCGGGCCGCGGCGGCGCTGTCAACAGCGGCCAGCTCGCGATAGAGGGCGTCGGTGCCCTCACGCTGCGCCCGCTCTTCCAGCGAGCGCCGCAGCTCCCGATCGGGCGGCACGCGCGGCACTTGCCAGCCCTCGAGGACGGCGCACATGTACTGGCCAGTGCCGCCGACGAGGAATGGCGTCCTGCCGCGTCCCCAGATGTTGGCCAGGGCCTCGCGCGCCAGTTCCAGGTACTGCACCAGGCTGAACTCGCCGTCGGGGTCGACGATGTCGATCAGCCAGTGCGGAACGCGGGCGCGCTGCTCCGGAGGCGGCTTGGCGGTGCCGGCGTCCATATGACGGTAGACCTGCCGCGAGTCCGCGCCGACGATCTCGCCGTCGAAGGCGAGCGCCAGCCGGAACGCGAGGTCGCTCTTGCCGCTCGCGGTCGCGCCGACGACGGCGATAAGCGGTTTTCGGGGAGCGTCGCCCATGGGCTACTTCGTGGCGGAGATGCGTGCCGCCTGCTCGACGATACTGGCGAAGGAATCGGCCTTGAGGCAGGCGCCGCCGACGAGCGCGCCGTCGATGTCAGGCTCGCGGATGAACTCAGCGATGTTGTCGGGCGTAACGCTGCCGCCGTAGAGGATGCGGAGCGACTCGCCCCGGGCGACGTCGGACAGTGCGGTGACCTGGGAGCGGATGAGGGCGATAGCCTCGTTTGCCATGGCGCCGGTCGCCGCCTTGCCGGTGCCGATCGCCCAGACAGGCTCGTAGGCGATGGCGAAGCCGACCGGAACGTCGACACCCTCCAAGGCGCCGCGCGTCTGCCGGATCAGTACCTCGTCGGTCCTGCCGTCTTCGCGCTCGCGCTCCGTCTCGCCGACGCAGAGTATTGGTCGCAGACCGGCGGCGAGGGCGGCCTTCACCTTCTTGTTCACCGTCTCGTCGGTCTCGCAGAAGTACGCGCGGCGCTCGGAGTGGCCGATGATAACGAACTCGACGATGCGCTGGAGCATGGGCGCGCTTACTTCGCCGGTGTAGGCGCCCTGCGGCTCCCAGTGCAGGTTCTGGGCGCCGGCCTTTATCGAGCTGTCCCTGAGAGCGTCCGCGACCTGCGCCAGGAACGGGAACGGCGGACAGGCCACCTTCTCGACACCCTGGACGCCGTCGACCCGCTCTCTGATGCCGCGGGCAAGCTCCAGTGCGGTGTCGATTGTCGTGTGCATCTTCCAATTGCCGGCGATGATGGGTGTTCGTTTCACTTCGCTATGCTCCGTATTTCGTCAGGCGTTGGGCATTTGCGAGGGCCAGTGGCAGCACCGACGTCGCCGGGAAGGTGCCGAGGCCCCCGGCGCAGCAGTTCTCGTCGAATGTCTCGCTGCGGTCGGTTCGGCACCAGCGCGACCAGAGAACGAAGGGCACCGGATGCCAGCTATGGCCCGCCAGCAGCGAGGGCGTGGAGTGGTCTCCGGCGACCATGAGCACGTCGGGGGAGAGGTCGCGGATGCCGGGAATCACGCTGTCGATCTCCTCCAGCGCCGCAACCTTCGCCTGGTAGTCACCGTCCTCGCCGCGGGAGTCGGTCGTCTTATAGTGGATGAAGAAGAAGTCGAAGTCCTGCCAGTGTTCCTGCACCGTCGCCAGCTCGTCCTGGATGGCAGTTCCGGTGGGCAGCACCGTCATGCCGACGAGCTTCGCCAGGCCGCGGTACATCGGATAGACCGCGACCGCCGCCGCGTTCAGCCCAAAGATGTCACCCATGTGCGGCAGGTCGGGCCACTTCGAGACGCCGCGCAGGAGGAGCATGTTCGCCGGATGCTTGTCGGCGAGGCGCTTGCGGGCCTGCGCGACGAAGTCGTTCAGCAGACGCGCCGTCGCCTCAGCTTCCGGCTTCTCTGCCTTCGCCGGCAGCGGCGCCACGCCCAGGCGTTGCGGGTCGGTGTCGGCGATGCCTTCGGCAAGCCCTTCGCCGCGCAGCACGAGCAGAAAGCGATGCTCGCGCACCGGCTGGACGACCACCCGGACGCCGGGAAGCTTGATGCCGCTGAGCTCTTCGCAGAGGGCAGCGCAGGTCTCAGTGCTGATGCGCCCTGCGCGGCGGTCCGTGATGAGGCCCTGTGAGTCGATGCTGCAGAAGTTGCCGCGGGCCGCCACGTCCTCCTTGCGCAGGTCGAAGTCGATGCCCAGGGCCTCCAGGACGCCGCGGCCGACCCGGTACTTGAGCGGGTCGTAGCCGAATAGGGCGAGATGGCCCGGACCGCTGCCCGGCGTGATGCCCAGCCCGACCGGCACGGTCATCCCGCACAGGCCGTCGGCGGCCAGTCTGTCGAGGTGGATGGTGTTGGCCTCCTCCAGCTCGGTGCGGCCGGTCTCCGGATTAGGCAGCCCGCCGAGGCCGTCGATCACGAGCAGGACGATCTTACTGTCGTTCTTGACCACGAGCTCGCGGATGACTTCCAGGTCCATGGCGTCTCCTACTTCTTGTCCATGAGGGCGGCAACGCCCGGCAGCGTCTTGCCCTCCAGGTACTCCAGCGACGCGCCGCCGCCGGTCGAGACGTGGGTGAACTTGTCTTCCAGCCCGGCATCGTGAATTAGCGCCACTGTCTCGCCGCCGCCGACGATCGTCGTTGCCTTTAGGGCGGCCAGCGCCTCTGCCATACCCAGCGACCCCTTGGCGAACGCCGGATACTCCGCGACGCCGAGAGGGCCATTCCAGATCACCGTCATGCAGTCTTCGACCGCCTCGCGGAAGCTCGCCACCGTGCTCGGCCCAATGTCGACGATGCGCATATCCTGAGGGACGTCGTCGACGGACACGATTTCGGAGAGCGCGTCCTCGGCGATGCGGTCGGCGACGACGACGTCCTCCGGCAGGAACAGCGGTATGCCCTTCTCGTCCGCCTGCTCCATGAGGTCGCGGGCCGTGTCCAACTGATCGTTCTCCACCAGTGACTCGCCGACGTCGATGCCGTTCGCCTTGAGGAGCGTCGACGCCATGCCGCCGCCGACGATCAGGCAGTCGATCCGCGACAGGAGGTTGCGCAGGACGCCGATCTTGGTGCTTATCTTGGCGCCGCCGATTATCGCCGCGAAGGGGCGCGCCGGGTTCATGAGCGCCTTGTCGAGGTAGTCGATCTCCTTCTCCATGAGGAAGCCGGCCACGGCAGGCAGGTAGGATGCGATCCCGACCGTCGAGGCGTGCGCGCGATGGGCCGTGCCGAAGGCGTCGTCAACGTAGATGTCGGCCAGCTCCGCCAGCGCGTGTGACATCTTAGGGTCGTTCGCCTCCTCCTCCGGGAAGAAGCGGACGTTCTCCAGCAGGATCACCTCGCCCGGTTTCAGCGCCTGCGTGGCCTCCACTGCCTTTGGTCCGATGACGTGGTACAGCGTGTGCACCGGCGCTTCCAGCAACTCGCTCAGGCGGTCGCCGATGCCGACGCGGGACATTCGCAGCTCCTCGACGACCTTCCCGTTCGGTCTGCCCAGGTGTGAGCAGAGGATGACGCGCGCGCCGTGCTCGCGAAGGTACTGGATTGTCGGCAGCGCGGCGCGCAGCCGGCTGTCGTCCAGGATGCGGCCGGTCTCTTTGTCGAAGGGCACGTTGAAG
>JBGQNJ010000171.1:0-4021 GCA_041501065.1 Dehalococcoidia bacterium | reverse complement strand
TTCCTGCCAGTCGTTCGTGCTGGTGATCCAGCCGGTGGTTGTCGTTGAGACGTCCTCATCCGCGAGCCAGCCGCCGCCGGACGGCCAGACGCGCTCCACGATCACCGTTCGCCGGAGCTGTCGCCGCGGAGGGGAATGTTGACCCTGGGAAGTGCCTCAGCGTATCTTGAGGCTTACCTCGAACAGCCCGCCAGGAATAGCGATGCAATCATCGAGATTCACTTCCCGACGCCTGTCGCGGCGAGACGCCCTCAAAGCGGGCGCCGCCGGCCTCGGTGCCGCCGCGCTGGCGCTCGCGGGCTGTCGCGCCGACGAAAGCGAACAGGCCGTCGACAGCAGCGTCACGCCCTCGGCAACAGATACCCCGCAATACGGTGGTGACCAGATCATGGGTCTCCCTGCCGATCCCGGCGGCCTCGACGTCCAGCAGAGCGTGACGGGCTTCTGGTGCTCGGCGCTAATGAACGGCTACCTGCACAGCGTCAGCACGTCGGACCGAACGCTGGAGCCGCAGATGGCGGACGGCGTGGAGGTGGTCGACGAGACGACCTACGTCTGGAAGCTCAAGCAGGGCATGAAGTTCCATAACGTCGACCCGACTTGGGGGCGCGAAGTCACCGCCGACGACATAGTGTTCAGCATGCAGCGCCGTCGCGACGACCCGACGATCATGAACGATAAGCAACTCCTGCGCGACTTCACCGCCCACTTCGAGGCGACGGACAAATACACTTTCAGCCTCACTACCACGCGGCCCTATTCGCCCACGCTCGACGAGATCGGCAACCCGAGCTACGCGATCATCCCGCGCGAGGCCATCGAGAAGTGGGGCGACCTCAGCCAGCACCCCGTCGGTTGCGGCGCCTTCGTACTGGACGATTACGTGCGGTCGGAGCGGCTCAAGGTTGTCAAGAACGCCGAGTTCTACATGCCGGGCCGCCCGTTCATGGACTCCATCGAGTGGATCATCATGACGGACGAAGCGGCGCTCTTTCAGTCGTTCCGCACCAAGCGCCACGACTTCTGCGGCGCCGCTCTCGACAAGCTGAAAGTCGGAGAGTTGAGCCGCGTCAATCACGTCGTCGTGCGAAAGGCGCCCAACTACTGGAACCGCTGCCTCCTTCTGCGTGTAGACAGGCCGCCGTTCGATGACGAACGGATGCGAAAGGCCGTGGACCTGGCCGTCGACCGGCAGGACCTCATCGACAAGGCGGCGTTCGGCGAGGGCTTCTTCAGCGGGCCTGTCTCACCCTCACTCGACTACTGGACGCTGCCGCAGGACGAGGTGCGCGAGTTCTACAAGGTCGATCTCACTGAAGCGAAGCGGCTCGTCGAAGCGGCGGGCTACGGCAACGGCATAGAGGTCGACGTCCCCGTGATGAACGTCCAGAACCTGACAAAGGATGCCGCGATCGTCAAGGAGCACCTGGCGAAGATCGGCATCACACTGAACATCCAGCCGAAAGACATCGCCACGCTGTTGGCGCAGTACCTCTATCCTGGCAACTTCCAGATGCTCTGGTTCTACAACCTGCCCTATGTCGAGCCGGACCGGCCGATATGCCAGTGGTTCAGCAAAGGCATCGCCGGCGTCAGCTTCACCGGCTACGACAATCCGGTGATGGACGACTGGGTGTGGAAGGAGCGCTCCGAGTTCGACCCGCAGAAGCGGCGCGAGATCGTGCTCGACGCGCAGCGGGCGATGATGAGGGAGCACGGCCCGCAGATCAACACTTACTCGCCGCAGAGCTGGATTGCAACCTGGGACTGGATGCACTCGCTAACGCCTGAGAGGGGGATCGGCCTCACGAGCCGCACGTTCCTCGGCGTCGACGGCTGGATGACGGAGCGAAGCTGAGGAGCACGAGGGGCATAAGAAAGGGCCGCGCTGCCCCCCGATTGTCCAGGCAATGGCTGTAACGTGTTTCGAGGCGCGCAAGCCCTAAAGCATACAACGCGAAGAGCGCTTCGCCCGTTACAGCGCTCGTAGCCGAGACTTTCCGGTCTCGGCGTTCGATTCGTGGCGGGTGCGTTTCAACGTCATCTTCCCAGCAGCGGCGGCAGGCGCGAGTTCAGCCCGCGCATCCGCGCCCGGGCGAGGACCGTCAGCGTGCGCCATCGACTCAGCGGCACCATGTCCAGCGGCCGCACGCCCATCAGCGAGGTCAGCGCCGTCGTGATGCCGCGCAGGTCGTTGTGGGCGTTCACCTCGACGACGCGACGATCCGCGTAGCGCCGTCGCAGCTCCGCGGCTCGCTCGCCGATGGCGCACGGCCCGACGACGAGGATGTCGCCGGGCAGGCCATCCAAATCCGCATCGTCGATGCCCTTGCCGAAGACGATACTGAAGCCGCCGTGGCTCGGGTAGTCGTTGCTCAGTATCTCCAGCAGGCATTCAGTGTTGCCCTTGCAGCCCTCGACGCAGGCGCGCTCCCGCCCTTCGACGATACGCACGTCGGGCAGAAAGCGACGCAGGATGGCGTATGTATAGCGGGTCTGGAACCGGTCGAGATCGCCGATGACGTCGATGCTGCCGAGCCGCCCCTCGCCCAGGCCCCATCCCGCGACCAGACGCAGGTGCTCCACCTCTTCGACAGAGTAGCCCAGCACCCTGGCGCCCACCGTGTCGACCGCCACCGTGTCGCGTCCGCCGATGAGGACGTTGAGCGGCGCGCTGCTCTCCGCGAGTAGCGTGCGAGGCGGGACGTGCCCGTTGAAGGTCGCGCTGACCCCTTCGATGATGCAGAAGTCCGGCTGTACCATTCGGTAGAGGCGGGCCAGGCGCAGGTGCAGCGTCTCGTGGTTATGCAGGTGCATGCGGTCTTCGTCGATGGGGAACGCCTGCTGGCCCTTCACGCCCAGCGTCACGGTCGCCATGGAGTGCGTCTTCAGCTTGGGCAGGCTGAGGTAGAAGCTGCCGGGCTGTCGCGCGGGGTCGATGAACGTGTCGAAGAGCCGGCGGGGGATGCGTATCGGCGACTCTTCTCCTTCGAGGGCGTAGGGCACCGTGCGTCCCTCGTCGAGGTAGACCGGCTCCGCGCCGTGACGGCGGGCGATGCGGTCGTAGCCGGTGACGGCGAAGACGAGGCGAGTCGCGACGCCGTGCGTCGAGTTCTCCATGAGCGCCAGGCGTCGAAAGCCGTGGTCGCGCAGCCAGCCGAGCAGGGCATCGACGACGGCGGCGTCGGTGTAGGTGCCGGGCGAGAAGTGGACTGCGTTCGGCTTTACATAAACTGTGCTCCCGGATGGGATGACGGAGTCAACGCCTCCGTATGGCGCGAAGACTGCTTCGAAGGCCGCTGGCAACCCGCCCGACGTCTCAGCGATTACGACCTTGGGTCGCACGGCCGTCATAAGGCACACTCCATCTGCACGCTACTTTGACCCCCCAACGTCGCCATAGTACAATTCTCGCATCTGTCGTGCATGGGTGTAGGTGGTGAAGTACTGGTGGCGACTCATGAGCCCTCTCCCCGCGAAGCAACGGCGCCGGTAGGCGCTCGTCTCCCTTATCGTCCCGCGCTGGATGGCATTCGCGCCCTGGCCGTCGCTGCTGTCCTAGCTTACCACGCCGGGATGCCGTGGGCGCGCGGCGGCTTCCTCGGCGTCGACGCCTTCTTCGTGCTCAGCGGCTATCTCATCACCAGCCTCCTGCTGGCGGAGTGGCGCTCTCAGGGCGGAATCGGCCTCGTCGCTTTCTGGTCGCGGCGCGCGCGACGCCTGCTGCCGGCGCTCTTCCTCATGCTCGCGGGCGTGGCCCTGTACGCCGCGTTCATCGCCCGGCCGGAGGAGCTCGACAGGCTGCGCGGTGACGCCCTCGCGGCCATCGGCTACGTCGCCAACTGGCGGCCGGTGCTGAGCGGGCAGTCCTACTTCGACCAGTTCGCCATCCCGTCGCCACTGCGCCATACCTGGTCGCTGGCGATAGAGGAGCAGTACTACGCCGTCTGGCCGCTGCTGCTCCTTCTCTTCGTCAGGGGGCGTCGCGGCGCCATGGGGCTGCTGCTGCCGGCGTCGCTGG
>JBGQNJ010000170.1:0-4025 GCA_041501065.1 Dehalococcoidia bacterium | reverse complement strand
GCTTGCCGTGGAAGCGACAGGCGAAGATGGCCTTCTCCTTGAGCAGCAGCGCCAGGCCGTCGGTGATCTGGATCTCGCCGCCGATGCCCGGTTTCGTCTCCTTGAGGGCGTCGAAGATGTCCGGCGTGAGCACGTAGCGGCCGACTATCCCCAGGTCGGAGGGTGCCTCCTCCGGCTTCGGCTTTTCGACGAGGCTGAGCACGCGGAAGACGTCGTCCTCCAGCGGCTCAACGGCCATGGAGCCGTAGTGCGATATCTCCTCGTGCGGGACCTTCTCCACGGCAAGGACGCAGCCGTCGTGCCGCTCGTAGACGTCGATGAGCTGCCGCGTCGCCGGCGGGTCGGCGACTATGACGTCGTCCGGGAAGTAGAGCACGAACGGCTCGTTGCCGATGACGTGCTGGGCGATCAGCACCGCATGGCCGATGCCCCGCTGCTCCTTCTGGCGAACGAAGACCATGTCCGCCATCTCGGCGACGGCCCGGACCTCCGCCAGGCGCTTGTGCTCGCCCTTCTGCTCGAGGGCGCGTTCCAGCGCCGGCGCCCGGTCGAAATAGTCCTCGACGGCGCGCTTTCCCGACGACGTCACCATGACGATGTGCTCGATGCCCGAGGCAACGGCCTCTTCGACGACGTAGTGGATCACGGGCCTGTCGACGAGAGGGAGCATCTCTTTCGGGCCGGCCTTGGTGATGGGGAGCATGCGTGTCCCGTGGCCGGCGGCGAGGATCAGTCCTTTGCGAACGTGCATCCTATCTCCGTTCGAGCGAGGGAAGACCGAAAGCTCGTAGCATCGCCATTCTACGACTGCGGCAAGCGGCGGGCAAGGCACGAGCCGGCCGCTTGCGTTTCGGAGCGAGCCCCAATTGTGACGAGAACTACCACGCCTATCATAAGCTGCAAGTGCCTGCCACTGGAAAGCTACGGCCAGCTCGTGGTTTGTTTGAGTTGACGGCGTCTGTTATAGTTACTGGCGGTATAGCGTTTCCCATTAGGGAGACCTTTCCGGCTTCGGAAAGCCTCGAAACGGTGGGCACCTCAAGCGTCGGCGGGGTTGACATTAGGCAAAGACCCCATGATAGGATGACGCGCGGTCGTGCTAGACGGGGAGCTAGCGGTGCCCTGAACCCGCAATCCGCTATAGCGGGGTTGAATTCCCGTTCGAGGTCTTAGGCACCGGGGGACTGGTGCCGCAGCGCGGCGTAGAAGGCTTGGTCCTACGCGGCGAAACCCTATGAACCCCGTCAGGTCCGGAAGGAAGCAGCGGTAAGTAGTGGTATTCGGGTGCCGTAGGGCAACCGGGCCAGAGCAAGCGGACGGCATTAAGCCCGCGGGCCGGGTCGACAACGGGTGCACGACCGTTCTTTTCCAAATCGCGGCTCCGCGGTTGTTCAAGGGGATACTGTTTGCCCGATAGACGAAACGGAGCGTGGGTCCATTTGCGGACGCTGAGGGAGCGGCTGTTAGCCGCCGCTTCGAGTCCGTCGGCCGGCTTCCCCATCAGCCGCTCCAGTCTCGCCTTCCTCGTCGCCCTCGCCGCCATCGCCTTTCTCACGTTCATCGTTTTTCCCGCGCAGCGCTCCATCGTCGTTGCTGACGGTTTCACGCGGCTGGTGCACAGTCGCGAGAAGTCTGACGTAGCGATCGCGCGCCGCGCCGGTGTGACGCTGGAACCCGCCGACCGCGTGGTTCACAGAGCAGACCGCTGGGGTGAGCCGGAGCTCGTCGTCTCCCGGGCGACGCCGGTCGTCGCCCAGATCTCGGGCCGGCTCGTATACTGGCGGACCCAGGCGAAGACGGTCGGTGGCGCGCTGGCGGAGATAGGCGTCACGCTCGACGACGGCGACAGGGTGCTGGTCAACGGCGTCGTCAGTTCGCCCCGTGACGAGCTCGTCCCGCTGCCGGCCCGCATGGTAAGCGATGCCCTGAGCCTCGCGCGCGTGCCGGTTGTGCCGCTGATAAACGCTGAGAACCCGCTTTCGATAACCGTGAAGCGGGCGGTCGCCTTCACCGTCAAAGAGGATGGCGGCAGCCTTAGTTTGCGCTCGACGCAACCGAGCCTGGCGCTCGCCCTCAAAGAGAACGGCATCCTCCTCGGCCCGGGCGACCTCGTCGTGCCGGAGGTCGATACGCCCCTGGCGGCGGGCTTGAACGCAGAGGTACGCCACGCGTCGAAGGTCACTGTCACTCTCCCTGAGGGGAGCAGCATCGTCTACACGCACGAGAGGACCGTCGGCAATGCCCTCGTCGAAGCGGGGGTCGAGCTGAGCCCCATAGACAAAGTCCTGCCGGGGCGCGACGAGCCGGTCAGCAACGGCATGAACGTCCAGGTGGTGCGCGTGACGGTCGGCACCATCGTCGAGCGCGAAGAGACAGGTTACCAGACACTGTTCAAGGGCGACCCAGACCTCGGTTGGGGCGACTCGCGCCGCACGGACGGCGTGAGCGGCGTCCATGCCAGCGAGTATGAGGTCACCTATGAGAACGGACAGGAGAGCGGCCGCGTTCTCATGCGCGACTGGGTGGAGCAGGAGCCGCAGGACGCCGTCGTCTACTACTCGGCCGCGTCGGACTACGCCGGCGAGATGCCAGAGGGGCAGCAGGTTGTCAGCGTCCTGCACGTCTACGCCACCTGGTACAACCCCGCCTCTGCCGGAAAGCCGCGCTCGTCGCCCGGATACGGCATAACCAGCACCGGCGTCCCCGTGACGCGAGGGATTGTGGCCGTCGATCCGAGGGTGATACCATACGGGACGAGGATGTTTATCCCCGGATACGGGTTCGCGGTGGCCGCGGACTGTGGTGGCGGCGTCAAGGGGAACATGATAGACCTGGGCTATCCCGATGGGGTCGACGTTGACTGGTCCTCCCACTGGGTTGACATCTACATTCTTGGCTGATAATCGAACCACGCCTCCTCGCAAGACTGCTCCTCGACGTCGCTTCCGCTCACAAAGGGCGCTACCGCGTGACCTCGTACGGGCCGGGCTGAGCGCCCGCAAGAGCCTGGGGCAGCACTTCCTCACCGATCGCCGGGTTCTGCGACGCATCGTCAACGCGACGAAGCTCACCTCGACCGACACCGTCGTCGAGGTCGGCGCCGGCCTTGGTGTGCTGACGGCGCAGCTCGTCCGGCGGGCGGGCAAGGTGATCGCCGTCGAGGTCGACGAGGGCCTCTGCGACCACCTGCGCCGTCGCTTCAAGGAAACGTCGAACCTCGACGTCGTCTGCCACGACGTCCTGTCGCTCCAACCCGGCGACCTCCTGCGAGCCGCCGGCGCGACGCCGCCCTACATCGTGGTTGGCAACCTGCCGTATAACATCGCCGCGGCCGTCCTGCGGCTCTTCCTCGAGGCGTCCGAGCGGCCGCAACGGCTGATCGTCATGTTCCAGAAAGAGGTGGCGGAGAGCATCGTGGCGAAGCCCGGGCGAATGAGCCTGCTTGCCCTCAGCGTGCAGCTCTACGGCGTGCCGCGACTTCTCTTCACCGTGCCGCCTTCGTCGTTCCGGCCGCCGCCGAGAGTGGAGTCCGCGGTGCTGCGCATCGACGTGCGTGAGGCCCGGGCCGTGGCCGTCGACGACGTCGAAGGCTTCTTCCGCTTTCTTCGCGCCGGCTTCAGTGCCCCTCGCAAGCAGTTGCGGAACGCGCTCAGTCATGCCCTCGGCATCGACGCTGCGTCGGCCGGCGACACCCTACGTCGCGCGTGCATCGACCCCTCGTTGCGGGCGCAGGCGCTCGGCATGGAGCAGTGGGCGGCGCTTTATCGTGCATTCGCGCCTGAGAGCGAGGGCCGGCGGTGAAGCTGCGACTCGTCGCCCCCGCGAAGGTCAACTGGACGCTGGAGGTGCTCGGCCGGCGCGACGACGGCTACCGCGAGGTCCGCAGCGTGCTTCAGACGCTGGCCTTGCACGACAGCATAGTGCTGTCGCCCGCCGATTACCTCGAGGTGCGCTACAGCGGTGCCACCGTCCGTCCGCTCGCGCCGATGGAGGAAGACCTGGCCTATCGAGCGGCGGAAGCGTTG
>JBGQNJ010000169.1:0-4041 GCA_041501065.1 Dehalococcoidia bacterium | reverse complement strand
GGGCTCCGTGAAGCACGGCTGGTCCGGCCGCGATATGGCGTCCGCTCGCCGGTCGGTCGCCGCCCAGAGATCGGCGACGGCTATTCCTCGCTTCGCCGCCTCCTGGCGGATGATCTGGCTGTAATAAGCCATCTCGAAATAGACGGGACTGTCCGGTTGCCAGTTCAGCCAGGGGATCGTGCCGACGATGACGGTCGCGCCGCTGCCCGCCAGGCAGTCCAGCATCGCGCCGTACACCTCGCGAAACTGCGCTGCGTCGAACGCGGCCCAGTGCACGCCGAGCTCAACGATGATGAGCTTGCGGTGCGAAGCAGCGATCTTTCGCGCGGCGAGGAGGTCACTGTAGGGGGCCAGAGTCCATTCGGTGTCGTTCGTCGCGTCGAGGCCGCGTGCCCGCAGGTCGCGCTGCACCCGCACGATGAACATGTTCTCGGGCGTCGACACGAAGGCGCCCATCGAGACGCTATCGCCGATGAAGACCACAGGCGGCACGGGTGTCGCGGTCGCTACGGGCGTCGACGTGGGCGACGGCGGCGTGCCGGTGGAACAACCTGGCATCAACAGCAGCGCGCCGAGGACGACGAGGAGAATGAGAGACTGCCGCATGAGGTTAAACCTTGCGCGCCGTCGAATCCTGTACGGCGCCCAACAATCGTATTCTCGGCCCCGCTTCCGATCAACCGCGGACGGACGCTGGTCGGAGCGCGAGATGCACCGGGCGGGCGGTTCTTCTCAAGCAGCGCCGCACGCATTATGATGAGACTGAGATGATAGTGCTCTGCTTCGGCAACCGCGCCATTCCAGAGGATGCGACCGCCGTCGAGCTCGGGGAGTCGCTCGATCTGCCGGGCGTTACCTTCATCCCCAGCTCGTCTCCGGAGGAGATGATCGATTACCTCGACGAGGACCTCTACGTGATGGACGTCGCCCAGGGGATCGCAGAGGTGACGCTGATAACCGATCCCGAGCGCTTTCTGCCGCCGCCAAACGTCAGTGCCCACGACCTTGACCCCGCCGTCTTCCTGAAGCTCGTTCAGCAACTCTACGGCGTCAGCGTCCCGGTCATCGCCCTGCCGATGGGCATCGACAGGCAGATCATGCGGGAGCAGTTGCTGCGCCTCCTGACCGCCCTTCCCGACCGGATGCGCCCCCGACGCAACGGCGCCTCACCCACCTGACCGCGCCCCGGAACCGTGACGACGAATGTAGGGGAGGACTTCAGTCCTCCCGTCCCTGTGGTTGATCCTACCTTGACCGTCCCACGCCTCTAAGAAGCGGCAACAACCTTTCCAGGTCCTCCTTGCTGTTCACGTTCCAGAAGCTACGGCCCTGGGGGTCGAACCGCTCGATCTCCTCCTGCGCTACGTAGCGCACCCGCACCTCCGGCAGGAAGTCGACGAAGCGCCGTCCGCCGCGGTCGAGCAATCGCGCAATGACCGGGACGCAGGTGCGCCGGTAGAACGCGTGCAGCGGTTCCTCGCCCCCCTGCCAGCAGGGCATCACGACGTCCCACCCGTCGGTGAGCAGGCCGTTCAGGTGGCGCAGCAACGGCAGGCTGAGGAGGGGCATATCGCAGGCGAGAGCGACGGCCTGAGGGTGACTCGCCGCCAGGAGGCCGCTGTAGAGCCCGCCCAGCGCGCCCGCCCCCTCGCGCACGTCCTCGACCTGCTTGAGCGGCAGCGCGCACCCGACTGGCGGGAAGGAGCCGCCGCGCCCAGCGACGACTACGACTTCTTGCGCCAGCGGCGACACGGCGTCGACGACGTGCTGGAGCAGCGACCTGCCGCCGACCACCTCCGCCGCCTTGTCGCGGCCGAAGCGCCGGCTCAGCCCGCCGATGAGCACAATAGCGGACAAACCCTTGTCTTCAGTCATCTCGTCGCTATTATACCCCCGTAGGGGCAGGCCCCTGTGCCTGCCCTGGATGGACCCGTATCATCCGCTTAACCGTTCCGTATCCGTTGAGGGAATGAAAAGAAGGCCCGCCTCGCCGGACCGGCGAGACGGGCCAAAGCAGATGACAGGGAGAGTCTACAGCCCTTCGACGCGCAGGAAGTGGGCCGCGCAGGACAGGCAGGGGTCGTACGACCGGACTAGCGTCTCCAGACCGTCGACCACCTCCTCGCGCGACTTGCCCAGGAGCTGCGGCAGGTAGAGCTTGATCGCGTCTTCCATGCTGCGCAGGTTCTGCGCCGTCGGCGTGACGATGTTCGCCCGCTTGATGTGGCCGGTGGCGTCGAGCTCATACTCGTGCCAGAGCGTGCCTCGTGGCACCTCGATGGCGGCAATGCCCCAGCAGTCCTTGAATGTTATGTTGACCAGCGGCTCCTGCTTCACCTTCAAGCGCCCCAGCATCGTAATTGACTGGTCGAAGGCGTCCAGAAGTTCCACCGCCTGCGCCGGGTTGTTGTAGAAGGGATTGTCCAGATTCTGCATGATCTTGCCCGCGAAGCTCTTGGCCTCCGGCGAGAGCTGGTCATGGTTGTTGGCGATGCGCGGCAGCGAGCCCACCATGTAGGCGTGGCCCTCACGGACGACGAAGTTCGCCGTCTGGTCGCGCTCGTGGTACTCCTGGACGAACTTCCCGAAGTCCTTCTGCGCAAACTCGTGGTCGGCGCTCTTTATGGTGCCCTCCAGGCAGACGTACTCCTTCTCGTTATGGAGCGAGAAGTTCTCCGACGGGTGCTTTAGGACGGGGAGATCGAGGCTGTTGAAGAGCTCTGCGGTTGCCACGGCGCCGGGCCGAAGTTCCTCCAGACGCGCGCGCAGGCTGTCCACGGCCTCCTGCGAGGGGAAATGGAGCCAGCCGCCGACGGTGGCCGACTCCGGGTGCATGTCGCGTCCGCCGATGCGGCGCACCATATCGTTGCCCAGCTTCATCATCGCCACGGCCATCTTGACCGCGTCGGGCTTGTCGGCGGCGATGGCGACGGCGTTGGGCGCGCCGAGGTAGTCGGGCAGAGCAAGGAAGTAGAGGTGCGCGGCATGGCTGCGGATCCGCTCGCCCAGCGTCAAGAGGACGCGCAGGTCCTTGGTCTGTCGCGTCGATTGCACGGCGAGCGCGTTCTCCATCGCTTCGATGGCGGCGATGGTGTGCCCGCAGCTACAGATGCCGCAGATGCGCGCCGAGAGCCAGGACGCCTCGTTGTAGGCGCGGTGCACAAGCAACCCCTCGAAGTACCGGCTGCCCTCGATGCCGCGAAGGTGGACATCCTCCACCTTGCCGTCGGTGATCTTCAGGGTGAGGACGGCGTGGCCCTCAACCTTGGTCATCTCTTCCAGTGTGAGGCTTGTAGTCGTCATTAGACTTACCCCGCTGTAATTTCTAGCGCAGGAATCTTCAGGCCAACGAAGGTGCGCATCCGTTCGAGGATGAAATCACGCTTGAATCCTTTACCTTCGAGCATTTTCACAAAGGCATCGAGGTTCGCATCCGCCGTCTGGCCGCGGCAGCCCCAGCACTCCAGGCCGGCGTTGACGCAGATTGCGAAGCAGCCGCCGGTGGTGACGGGGCCGAGGCAGGGCTTGTTGACCTCCAGCAGGCACATGTTGTTGTTCCTGCGACACTCGACGCAGACGGGCATCGTGTACGGCCGGTATCCCTTGCCGACGACAAGGTTCTTGATCACCTCGAGGATCTCGTCGCGGTTGGGCGGGCAGCCAGGGATCGTGGCGTCCACCTTCACGTGCGCGTCCTGCGGCGTCGGCTCCACGTCGGCGATGTCATCCGTCTTGTCGTGGTGGAGGTGGGCGAGGTCTTTCGGGTCCGCCCACTTGCGGTAGGCGGGGATGCAGCCAGTGTGGGCACAGGTGCCCAGCGCCACCAGCACCTTCGTGCGCTCGCGGACCTTCTTCAAGAGATCGAGGTCACGCGGCGAGGCGACCAGCCCCTCCATGAGCACGACGTCGAACTCAGGCATTTCTTCTGTTGCCTGGTCGGAGACGAATCGGTACGCCTGCACGTCGACCAAGTTGAAGATGTCGAGCACCTGGTCTTCATTGAAAGCAACGGAGAGCACGCAGCCGTTGCAGCCGGTAATG
>JBGQNJ010000168.1:0-4045 GCA_041501065.1 Dehalococcoidia bacterium | reverse complement strand
CCCTCGTAGACCGAGCCGTCCTCGAGCACCAGCAAGCCCCTTCCGGTCATCAGATCCCCACTCTCTCCGCAGCGAAGGCGATTCGCCCTTCGCTAATGGTCGCGACGACCTGTCCCTTGAGCACGCGACCCGCCAGCGGCGTGTTACGCCCCTTGCTTGCGAAGCGCTCCGGGTCGACCGTCCACTCCGCGTCCGGGTCGAACACCAGCACGTCGCCGGGCGCGCCGGTGGCCAGACTGCCCAGGCCAGCAAGCCCGTCGTGGTGCTCTAGCCTGAACGCCGCGACCGGCCCCGCCGTCATGCGGGCTATCAGCGTCGGCAGGTCGAGCTTGCCGTCGTGCACGAGCGTCAGCGCAAGCGCCAGCGCCGTCTCGAAGCCAATGATGCCCGACGGCGCGTCGTCGAACTCGCACTGCTTGTCGACGGGAGCGTGCGGCGCGTGATCGGTGGCGATAGCGTCGATAGTGCCGTCGCGCAGCCCCTCAACGCAGGCGGCGACGTCGTCGGCCGTACGCAGGGGCGGCATGACCTTGGCGTTGGTGTCATAGGCGAGGGCATCGGGCAGGGAGGGACTAGACATAACTATCTCGTGCGTCAGCGTCAGATGATGCGGCGTGACCTCCGCCGTGACGGGAACGCCGCGCGCCTTCGCCCGCAGGACGAGGTCCACGCTGCCGGCCGTGCTGACGTGCGCGATGTGGACGCGCGAGCCGGTCAGCTCCGCCAGCGCGATGTCGCGCGCGACCATCGCTTCCTCGGCGGCGGCGGGCTGGCCGCGCAGGCCCAATCGCGCCGCGACCCAGCCCTCGTGCATGACGCCGTCGTGCGCCAGCGCCGGCTCCTCGCAGTGGTCGGAGACGGGCAGGTCCAGGGCGCGACAGTACTCGAGGGCGCGACGCATCAGCGCGGCGTCGGCGACGGGCGAGCCGTCATCGCTGAAGGCGACGACACCCGCCGCCGCCAGGTCGCCCAGCTCCGCCATCTCCTTGCCCTGGCGCCCCTTGCTGACGCAGCCGATGGGCAGGACGCGCACCGACGCGGTCGCTGCCGCGGTGCGCTGGATGTACTCGACAGTGGCGCGGGAATCGGCGGGAGGATTCGTGTTAGGCATGCAGCAGACGGTCGTGAAGCCGCCGCGTGCCGCCGCCCGCGTGCCGGTCTCGATTGTCTCCTTGTACTCGAAGCCGGGGTCGCGCAGGTGGCAGTGGATGTCGACGAGGCCGGGGCAGACGATGAGGCCCTTGGCGTCGATGACGTGCGCACCGGCAGCCCCTGCGCCGTCGACGCGCTCCCCGGCGGCGGCAACGCGGCCGTCGCGGATGAGGACGTCGCCGACCACGTCGACGCCGCGCGCTGGGTCGATGATGCGCCCGCCGCGAATCAGGACGTTGTCTTTGTTCATCCGCGTCCTCGCGATATCAGGTAGAGGAGCGCCATGCGCACGGCGACGCCGTTGGCCACCTGCTCCTCGATTACCGACTGAGCGCCGTGCGCCACGTCCAGCGATATCTCGACGCCCTCGTTCACGGGACCCGGGTGCAGTATCAGCGCGCCGGGCTTCGCCGTGGCCAGCCGCTTTGCGGTGACCTGGTAGAGGTTGCAGTACTCTCGGATGCTGGGCACGAGGCCGCTCTGCATGCGCTCGAGCTGGAGGCGCAGCGTCATGACCACGTCGGCGTCCTTGATGGCGCGGTCGACGTTCATCTCGATCTCGACCGGCGGAAGCGCCATCCCGTCCGACGCCTCGCTACCGCGCGGCCCGTCGAGACCGACCGGCAGCAGCGTCGGCGGCCCGCAGACGACGACGTGAGCGCCCATCGCCGTCAATCCCCAGATGTTCGAGCGCGCGACGCGGCTGTGCGTGATATCGCCGATGATCACCACCTTGCGGCCGCGCACGTCGCCCAGGTGCGAGCGCATCGTGAACAGGTCGAGCAGCGCCTGCGACGGGTGGGCGTGCCAGCCGTCGCCGGCGTTGATCACGGCCGCGTGTGTGTGCCGTGACGCCAGGTATGGCGCGCCGGAGCGGGGGTGTCGCATCACAAGGATGTCCGCGCCGACCGCCTGGAGCGTCAGCACGGTATCGACGATCGATTCGCCCTTCTGGATGCTGCTTCCCGTCGACGTGATGTTGATTACGTCGGCGCCCAGCGCCTTGCCAGCCAGCTCGAAGGACGACCGCGTGCGGGTGCTCGCCTCGTAGAAGACGGTGATGATGGTCCGGCCCCGCAGCGTCGGGATGCGCGGTATCGGGCGTGCCAGCACCTCCTTCATAGCGCCGGCTGTCTCCATAACCAGCTCGATCTCGTCGGTCGAGAAGTCGTCGAGGTCGAGGACGTGGCGGTGGCGCCAGGTGCCCGGTGCCGGGCGCGTGAGGAACGGCGGAGGCGGCTCCTGGACGAGGAGGGCGGCGCCTCCCAGGGCGTCTCTTCGCCTTGATTCTCTTGGCATGGTCACTTGCCCTCCCCGGTGATGAGCACTACCCCATCGCCACCGTCTGTTTCCTGCAACCGTACCTCCACGTCGTCGCGACGCGACGTCGGGATGTTCTTGCCGACGTAGTCCGCCCGGATCGGCAGCTCGCGGTGTCCGCGGTCGACGAGCACTGCGAGCTGGATGCGTTCCGGGCGTCCGTAGTCGATGAGGGCGTCGAGGGCGGCGCGAATGCTGCGGCCCGTGTATAGCACGTCGTCGACGAGGACGACGCGCTTTCCGGCGATGTCCGTTGGTATGTCGCTGGGCTTGATCTCGATGCTCAGACCCACGTCCGGCAGGTCGTCGCGGTAGAGGCCGATGTCGAGCGCCCCCACGGGCACCGTCTCGGCCTCGAACTCGGCGATGCCGCGGGCAATGCGCTCCGCCAGCGGAACGCCGCGCGTCTGCATGCCGATGAAGACGAGGTCCTGGCAGCCGCGATTGTTCTCGACGATCTCGTGGGCGATGCGCATGATGGCGCGTCGCATATCTTCCGAGGACATGATCGTGGTTTCAGTCATAAAAAAGCCTCCCGTCGGTCTGGCCGACGAGAGGTCCTCCGTCTAGTTACTCCCAGGCTCGGGTTATCCGCCTGAGCGCGCATTCGCGATTACCCCTTCCCGGCCTCGCCGGACCGGACTTAAAGGTTCACGTCTCTCTCCGGCATTATAGCAGCGGCCCACCCGAGCGGCAAGGGGATGGCAGGTGACTTTTCGGCTCGTTTCGATCAAGAGGGCCTTCTTGTGAGCGGCGCACCGGCGTTGCCCGGCTGTAAGACGCTTGACAAAGCCGCGTTAAGTAATGTACGAAGAAAAGGGAGCTGTCCTTGGCGGGATCCCGCGAAGGCGGGATGTGCGCGACCTCCCGGGAGAACAAGCCCGTGAACAGGCTATGGGACTGGCTGGCGGGCCTGATTACTGCCCGCTACCGCTGGATCCTCGGCGCGGCAGTCGTCGCCACGATTGGCCTTGCCTTCGGCTTGCCGCGCATCCACTTCAAGACCGGACAGGACACCTTCCTCCGCTCGGGCTCCAAAGTCTACCAGGACAACCTGCGCTACCAGAGCACCTTCGGCGGCGACCCCATGCTCGTCCTCTTCGAGGGCGACGTCCTCGAGCTGCTGTCGCCGCCCAACGTCGAGACACTGCGCGACATCGAGCAGGAGCTAAACGCCGACCCGCGCTACTTCACCGTCGTCAGCCCGCTCACCATCCTCCAGCTCGGTGTCGAGCAGACCAAGCTGCAGCAAGAGGACGCCATCGCCGAGATTGCCGGGCTTCGGGCGCGGGCGGAGGCGGACGCGCGACGGAACGTCGCGGCGGCCGGCGGGTCGCAGCAGGCGCAGGACGACGCGGCGAAGGCGGCCGGCGACGCGGCGGTGGCCGAGTTCATCACGAAGCAAGGCCCGGATGCACAACGCTTCTCTGCGGTCGGCGAGCTATCCCTCGACAATCCGAAAGTGCCCGAGTTCGTCCTCTTCGACGCTCAGGGCAACGTGCGACCGGAGATGGCGGACGTCATTCCGGACCGGCAGCACTCGCTGATGGTGGTGCGGCTGGGCGGCAACATG
>JBGQNJ010000167.1:0-4056 GCA_041501065.1 Dehalococcoidia bacterium | reverse complement strand
TCAAGTTCGAGGAAATGGACGAGTTTCTGGCGGCGCTCGGCTACGGTGGCATCAGCCTGCACCAGATCGCGACGAAGCTCGCGCCCCTCGTCCAGCCGCAGGCAGGGATAGAGGAGGCGGTCGCGGCGCCCCAGAGAGCCGTCTATACGACGAACATCGAGGTGCTCGGCAGCGGCGATCTACTTACCCAGCTCGCCCGCTGCTGCAACCCCGTGCCCGGCGACCCTATCGTCGGCTACGTGACACGCAGCCGCGGCGTGACAGTGCACCGGCGCGATTGCGGCAACGTCCTGCGCGAGGACGAGAAGGAACGCCTGGTCGAAGTCGAGTGGGGCCAGGGCGGGCAGCTATACCCGGTCGCTGTGCGAATCGAGGCGTGGGACCGCGTCGGGCTCATCCGGGACATCGGCAGCATCGTCGCCGAGGAGAAGGTGAACATGGCCGCGGTGCGTACTCAGGAGCACAGCGACCACACAGTCAGTGTCTTCCTGACGCTGCTCACGGCAGGCGTCGACCAGCTCACACGACTGCTGAGCAAACTGGAAGCAGTGCGCGGCGTCTTCTCCGTCGACCGTCACATCGAGGGCGCCGATCGCCAGGCGAAAGCCTAGCGGTCCGTCCGCGATACGCAAAGGGAGGTGCGTATGCAGAACATATTTCTCGTGACGCTGACGATACTCGTCGGCCTTCTCTGGGCCGGCACCATAGACGCCGAGATGAAGTGGACCGCGACGATGTTCGGACTCGCGCTCATGGCCCTCATTTTCAACACCGGCATGCAGGCGCGTCCGCACAAGCACCGCTGACCTTCTCCGATCGTCGTAGGGGCGCACGGCCGTGCGCCCTATAGGCCCGACATCATAACGGAAAACGTAGCCGAGACTTTCCAGTCTCGGCGGTCATCGCATTCGTCCCGGCCGTTCGTGCCTCGGCCTGCGACGTGGAGGACTAAAGTCCTCCTCTACACTGGCTGGTAGCTCCGTAGATAGCGGGATTGGGGTTTTCCTTAAGATCGAAGCGCCGCGCCTATCTCGTGCTTCAGGCGCTCCACGATACCGCGTTGCGCCCGCGCCACCTCTTCGTCCGTTAGCGTGTGCTCTGAGGACTGATACGTTATCTCGAAAGCCAGCGACTTCTTCCCCGCACCGACCTGCTCGCCGGTGTAGTAGTCGAACAGGCGCGCCTCACGCACCAGCGGCGCCTTCTCGATGATGGACTTGATGTGCCCCGCCGTCACGCCCTCATCGACGATCAGCGCTATGTCCTGCACGACCGGCGGGAAACGCGACACGGGCTCGTAGCGGCGCGGCCCGCGAAGGAACGGTAGCAGGCGGTCGAGCACCACCTCGAAGACGTAGGCGTCGCCCTCGACGTCGAAGGCGGCGGCGACGCGCGGATGCACCTGCCCGATGACCGCGACGATCTCCTCTTCGACTCGCACCTCCGCCGACCGTCCGGGCACCATGCCGAAAATGTCCGCTTGCACGAACTCCGCCTCGACGCCCAGGCCCGCGAACAGCGCCTCCAGGTAGCCCTTCGCGTCGTAGAAGTCGACGGCTTCCTCCGTGGGATGGCCCCAGCGGTCCTCGTGCCGGCCACCGACGATTCCGGTCACGTGCTCCTCCTCCAGCGGCAGGTCGGAGCCGCGCGGCAGGTAGGCGCGCGCCGCCTCGAAGAGCGCCACTTCGCCGTCGCTGTAGCGCAGATTTGCGGCTAGGCTCTCGAGGACGCTTGCGCGCAGTGTCGTGCGCAGGTACTCGTGCTGGCTGCTGAGGCTGTTGATGACCCGCAGCGGTGGCTGGTCGCGGAGTAGCTCCGGCGGCACCACCTGCCCCAGCGCTTCCAGCGTCGTCAGGGAGTAGTTGATGACCTCCTGCATGCCCGCCGCGGCCAGCAGGTCACGGGCGCGCTCGCGCAGGTCGCGCAGGGGCTGCGGGATGGTCGGCGGCATTTCGCCGCGGAGGTTCGTGACGGGCAGCTCGTCGTAGCCGACCATCCGCGCCACCTCTTCCGCCACGTCGTCGGCGATGCGCACGTCCATCCGCCAGTAGGGAACGGTAACCAGATAATCGGGCTCATGCCAGCCGCAACCGAACTCCAAACCTTCCAGCACGCTGCGCACCTTCGGCGTTGGCAGGTCGAGCCCCAGGATCGTCTGCAGCCGACGCCGCGGCACCTGGACGACCGCCGGCTGCGCCTTGCGCGGGTAGACGTCGACGACGCCGGTAGCGGCGCGGCCGCCTGCCAGCTCCACCATCAGCTTCGTGGCGCGTCGTGCGGCGACTATCGAAAGCTCCGGGCTCAACCCCTTCTCGAATCGGCTTGAAGCCTCACTGCGCGCCTTGAGACGCGTGCTCGTGCGCCGGATGCTCGCCGGGTTGAAGTTCGCCGACTCCAACAGGATGGTGCGCGTGTCCTCTCGAACCTCGCTGTTGGCGCCGCCCATCACGCCGGCCAGTGCGACCCCCTGTGAAGCGTCGGCGATGACGAGCATGTCCGGCGCCAGCTCATGGTCGACGCCGTCGAGCGTCGTCATCTTCTCGCCCGGCAGCGCCCGTCGCACGACGATCTTGCCGCCGCCGAGCAACGTGAAGTCGAAGGCGTGCAGCGGCTGGCCCAGCTCCAGCATCACATAGTTCGTGATATCGACGATGTTGTTGATGGGGCGCTGGCCGGCGGCGATCAGCCGCTCCTGCATCCACGGCGGCGAGTCGCCCAGCTTCACGTCATCGATGAGAGTGGCGACGTAGCGTGAGCAGAGATCGTCGTCCGCGATCTCGACGGCGACGCGCTCCGCGATACGTCCTCCCGCCTCGTGGTAAGCGCCGTCGGGGTAGCGGACCTTCTTGCCGGTGAGGGCGGCCACTTCGCGCGCGATGCCGACCATCGACAGGCAGTCGCCCCGGTTGGGTGTGACGGCAATGTCGAAGATGCTGTCTCCCATGTACTCCTGGAGCGGCATGCCTACAGGCGCGTCTTCGTCCAGCACCAGGATGCCGACGTGCTCGTCGGACATGCCGAGCTCTCTCTCGGAAAGGACCATGCCCGCCGATTCGACGCCGCGGATGCGCGCCGGCGTGAGCTCCACGGCCTCGCGCGTGTTGGGGTTGAGGATGTGGGCTCCGACACGGCCGAAGGCGATCTTCTGGCCCTCAGCCACGTTCGGAGCGCCGCAGACGACGGTCATCTGCTCACCGCCGAGGTCCACGGTCGCCAGCTTGAGGCGGTCGGCATTAGGGTGCGGCTCGACCTTCGTGACAAGGCCAACCGTTATTCCCTCCCAGTCACCGCCCATGCGCTCGATGCTGTCCACACCGAGGCCGGCCATCGTCAGCTTGTGGGCAAGCTCCTTCGGCGGGAGGTCGATGTCGACGTAGTCGGCGAGCCAGCGAAGGGATACTCTCATTGTGCTCTCAGAACTGCTTCAGAAAGCGCAGGTCGTTGGCGTAGAAGAGACGGATGTCTTCGATGCCGTAGCGCAGCATGCAGATGCGTTCGATTCCCAGGCCTGCGGCGAAGCCCGTGTAGCGGTCGGCGTCGTAGCCCATGTTCGACAGGATCTCGGGGTGCACCATGCCGGAGCCCAGGACCTCGATCCATCCCTCGCCGTCGCAGGTGCGACAGCCGGTGCCGCCGCAGATCATGCAGTCGATGGCCATCTCGGCGCCGGGCTCGACGAACGGGAAGTAGTCGCAACGGAAGCGCACCTTGCGCTCCTGGCCAAAGATGCGCTTGGCGAACTCGTATAGCGTGCCCTTCAAATCCGAAAGGCTTATCCCCTCGTCGACGGCCAGAAGCTCGATTTGCGTCTGCATCCACTCGTGCGTCGGGTCCGTCGCCTCGTTGCGATAGCAGCGCCCCGGCACGACGACGCGGATGGGCGGCCTTGTCTTCTCCATGACCCGCACCTGGTTGGGCGAAGTGTGAGTGCGCATGACCACGTCGTACTCGCCGTCGTGCGTGATGTCGACGTAGAGGGTGTCCATCGTATCGCGGGCGGGATGGTCCTTGCCGATGCGCAGGGCCTCGAAGTTGTAGTAGTCGGACTCGACCTCG
>JBGQNJ010000166.1:0-4068 GCA_041501065.1 Dehalococcoidia bacterium | reverse complement strand
GATCGTCGCCACCGACCGCATATCGGCCTTCGACGTGGTCCTGCCGCAGGGAGTGCCCGACAAGGGCGCCGTCCTGACGCAACTCTCCGCGTTCTGGTTCGAGAAGACTGCGGACGTGATGCCCAACCATATGCTGCGCCTCATCAGCAATTGCGACAACGCCGACCTCCCATTCCCCTGCCCGCACAACATCGCCGGCCGGTCGATGATCGTCAAGAAGGCGAAGCGGGTCGACATCGAGTGCGTTGCGCGCGGCTATCTCTCCGGCTCCGGCTGGGTCGAGTACCAGCAGGCAGGGTCCGTGTGCGGCATCCCGCTGCCGAAAGGGCTGCGAGAAAGCGACAAGCTCCCGGAGCCGATATTCACGCCGTCGACCAAAGCGGCGAGCGGCCATGACCTCAACATTAGCCTGGCGGAGGTCGCGGACATGGTCGGGCCGGACACGGCGAAGCAAGTGCGCGACGCCACGCTCGCCATCTACCGTTTCGCCGCCGAGTACGCCATCGAGCGCGGCATCATCATCGCCGACACGAAGATGGAGCTCGGCTGGCACGATGGAAAGCTTATCCTTATCGACGAGCTGCTGACGCCGGACTCCAGCCGCTTCTGGGACGCGGCGACGTACGAGCCTGGCAGGTCGCAGCCGAGCTTCGACAAGCAGCCGGTGCGCGACTGGCTCATCGCCTCGGGCTGGAACCGCGAGCCGCCGCCGCCGGACCTGCCGGACCAGGTCGTCGCCGACACGTCGGAGCGCTATCGCGAGGCGTTCCGCCGTCTGACGGGCCACGAGCTACTTTAGTCGAGGGAGCGAAGGGTGTATCTAGCGAAGGTCTACGTAACGCTGAAACCGACCGTGAACGACCCCCAGGGCCTGACGATCAAGGGCGGTCTGCACTCGCTGGGCTTCGACAGCGTCGAGGCCGTGCGCGCGGGCAAGTACCTGGAGGTCCGCATTAACGGCGCGGACAGGTCTCAGGCGGAGAGCCAGGTCCATGAGATGTGCCGCCAGCTCCTCGCCAACCCCATCATCGAAGAGTACCGCTTCGAGTTAGAGGAGATCGCCGGCTAGAGGCTGCCCTTCGTGCTCGGCACATCGGCGCCCAGTCGTGGGTCCAGTCGTACCGCTGCCCCCAATGCACGCGCCAGCGCCTTGAACACCGCTTCCGCCTTGTGGTGGTCGCTCGCGCCGGCAAGGATGCGCGCGTGGAGCGTCATCTTGCTCTCTGTCGCTATCGACCAGAGCATGTGGCCGATGAGGTCTGTCGGCAGCTCCCCTACTTTCGCCCCAGTCCACGACAGGGCGAGTGCAGCGTAGCCGCGCCCGCTGAGGTCGACCGCAACCAGCGCCAGCGCTTCGTCGAGGGGCACGACGGCGTGCCCGAAGCGGACGATGCCCTCTCGGCGGCCGAGGGCCTTCTTGAGGGCGCGGCCGAGGCAGATAGCGACATCCTCTGCGGTGTGGTGGGGGTCGATCTGGAGGTCGCCCGTAGCGGCGATAGTTATGTCAATTAGCCCGTGTCGCGCTATCTGTTCCAGCAGGTGGTCAAGCATGCCGACGCCGGTCGCGATCTTCGCCTGCCCGCTGCCGTCCAGGTTCACTTCGACGCTGACCCTCGTCTCCTTGGTCTCGCGCTCTTCCTTACCTCGACGCTCCACGGTTCCCTCCTATCTCATTCAGCGCTTCGATGAGCGCCCGTCGATGCTCCGGCAGGCCGACGCTTATCCGCAGGCAGTCGCGGAGAACAGGCGGGTCCGGCCGTCGCACCATGATGCCGCGTTGCCGCAACTCCCCCTGTAACTTGCCGGCGTCGATGCCGTCGATGCGGCAGAGAATGAAATTCGCCTGCGACGGCAGCGGCTCCAGGTAGGATACGCCCGCCAGCGCCCGCGACAGCTCCTCCCGCTCGGCGACCAGCAGTCGCACGCGCTCCCGCAAGAGATCGGCGTCGTCCAGCGAGGCCAGCATGGCCGCCTGCGCCGCCACGTTCAGATTGTACGGCTGCTTGATCTTGAGCACGACCTCGGCGACGGACGGCGGGAAGATGCCGTAGCCCACGCGCAGCCCGGCGAGCCCGGCCCACTTGCTGAAAGTGCGCAGCACGATGAGATTCGCGCCCTCGATGACGCGCCCGGCGAAGCTGCCGCTGCCGGCGAACTCCACGTACGCCTCGTCGACGACGACGACCAGGCCGGTCGCCAGCAGGGCGTCGAGATCAGCTTCGGAGATGACGTTCCCCGTCGGGTTGTTCGGCGAAGCGACGAAGATGACCTTCGCCTCTCCCGCGACTGCCCGTATCGCCATCAAGTCGAGCGAGAAGTCGTCGCGGCGCGGCACGTCGATGAGCCGGGCTCCGGCGACGCGCGTGAGGAACGGGTACATCCCGAATGTCGGCGGGCAGTTGATGACGCCGTCGCCGGTGGCCAGGAAGGCGCGCAGGACGAGGTCCATTATCTCGTCGCTGCCCGTCCCGAAGACGATCTGCTCGAAAGGGATCCGCAGGAAGCGCGACAGCGCCTCGCGGGCCTCGCGCTGCAGCGGGTCGGGGTAGATGTGATAGTCGCGGTACTCCGCCAGCGCCCGGAGCGCCTTCGGCGACGGCCCGTACGGGTTCTCGTTGCCGTCCAGTTTGACGATGCGCTCCGGCGGGATGCCCAGGCGGCGCGCAAGCTGGTCCGGCGGCTCGATAGCCTCGTAGCCGGGCATGGCCTCGAGCTCGGGCCGCAGGAGCCTGCGAATGTCGCGATCCGCTTCCGGTCTTCCCGCCATGGCTAGTGACCCTGCTTCTTGAGACGCATCTCGATTGCTCGCGCATGCGCCGTCAGTCCTTCGGCCCGCGCGATTGCCGCCGCCGCCGGCCCAAGCTCCCGCAGCGCCTCGTCGCCGACTTCGACGACGTTGGTCATCTTCAGGAAGTCGAGCACGTTCAGGGGCGAAGAATACCGCGCGCTGCCGCCCGTCGGCATGACGTGGCTCGGCCCCGCCGTGTAGTCGCCCATCGCCTCGGGCGAGGACTCGCCGACGAACAGGCCGCCGGCGTTGCGCACGTGGTCGACCCAGCGGCCGGCGTCGCGGACCAGCAGGCAGAGATGCTCGGGCGCGAACTCGTTCGCCAGCGCCAGCGCCTCCTCCAGGCCGTTCGTCACGACTGCGCCGCCGTTCGTCAGCGCCACGCGCGCCACGTCCGAACGCTCGATCTCCGCCAGTTGCCGCTCCACTTCCTGCTCCACCGCTTTCGCGAAAGGAAGCGACGGCGTCAGCAGGATGGGGCGCGCCATGGCGTCGTGCTCAGCCTGGGCCAGGAGATCGGCGGCGCAGAGCGCGGCGTCGGCGGACTCGTCGGCGACGACGACCGTCTCGGTCGGGCCGTACATGGCGTCGATGCCGACGCTGCCGAAGAGCTGCTGCTTGGCGAGAGTCACGAAGAGGTTCCCCGGGCCGCATATCTTGTCGGCCCTGGGGATCGTCTGCGTGCCGTACGCCATCGCGGCGACGGCCTGCGCACCGCCCGCGCAGAATACGGCGTCGACACCGGCGATGTCCGCGGCTGCAAGCTTTAGCGGTGAGACGCGGCCGTCCCGGCCGGCAGGCGTCGTGACGTAGACTTCGCCGACGCCTGCGACCTTCGCCGGGATCACCGTCATCAGTATCGACGACGGGTAGACGACGGCGCTACCCGCCGCGTACATGCCGACGCGCTCGATGGGTCGTACCCGCATGCCCAGGCCATCCCGCGAGAAGCTGCGCTGGCAGTGCTCCATCTGCAGCTCGTGGAACGACCTGATGCGCGCGGCGGCGAAACGCAGGTCGGCCAGGAGCCGCGGGTCGACGGCGTCGTAGGCTGCGGTTGTCTCCTCGCGCGGGACCGCTAGCGACGGCGGCATTGCGCCGTCGAAGGCCTCACCATAGCGCAGGACGGCAGCGTCGCCCTCAGCGCGCACGTCCGCGATGATCCGGGCGACGGCTTCTGCCGGCGAGAGGTCGGCGCCGAAGACGCGACGCGTCAGGTCGCGCACGGCCTGCGGCACGTCCATCTCCGCCAGCGGCCGGCGCAGGAGTACCGTGCGGCG
>JBGQNJ010000165.1:0-4072 GCA_041501065.1 Dehalococcoidia bacterium | reverse complement strand
CGTCGGCCCGTCAAGCAGCGTGGAGCTTCCTGTCGCCTCAAGTCGAGGGTGAAGCTACAATGGAGCCTGCGCGTCCCTCCGCCCTGAGACGAAGCTTGAAGCATGGCGACCCGAATTCGACGCTGGACCGCCCTTCTAACCGTCATCCTCGTTGCCGCGTTCGCGACGCAGACGGCCGCTGCCGACGGCCAGCGCTATCGCGACGAGGTCTTCGCCTCCGTCGCCATCACGGCAGACATCACCTACGGCCGGGCAGTCGACGAGCACGGCGAGATGGAGACGCTGCGCCTCGACCTCTACGAGCCCGCCGGCGACACGGAGCCCGCGCGGCCCGCCTTCGTCTGGATCCACGGCGGCGGCTTCAGCAGCGGCGATAAAGCCGGCTTGTTCGAAGCGACGCTCGGCGGCCTCTTCGCCAGGCGCGGCTACGTCGTCGCCTCGATCAACTATCGTCTGCGCGAGGGCGAATACTACGGCTTCGGCGTCGGCGACCCCAGGCTGCCGCAGGTAATCGCCGATGCCCAGCACGACGCCCAGGCCGCCGTCCGCTGGCTGCGCGCTAACGCCGCCACCTACCGCATCGACGCCGGTCGCATCGCCGTCGGTGGGTTCTCCGCCGGGGCGATCACCGCGCTATACGTGAACTACAACTCCGCCGACCCGGGCCAGAGCGGCAACGCGGGTCATCCTTCGAACACCTCCGCCTGCGTGGACGTCGCGGGCGGCATGGACGTCGCGCTGATGGAGGCGGGAGAGCCGCCGGTGCTGGTCGTGCACGGGACGGCGGACACGACCGTTCCCTACGAGGGGGCACTGGAAATCGTCGCGCGGGCGCAGGAGGCAGGGGTGACGGCGGAGTTCCATCCCGTCGAGGGCGCCGGGCACCTCGTTTGGAGCGCCGACGCAGAGGGAATCATAGGCTCGATGAGCGACTTCCTCTATCGCTACGTGGCGCCTCAGCCCTCGGTCGGCGTCGCGGAGGCACCGGCAGAGCCTGAGGGCAGGGGATCGCCCTGGCACCCAATCATCATCGTCGCGGTCATCGGCGGCATAGCGCTGCTCGCGGCGAGCGGCTGGTACGCGGGACGGCACCCGTCAGCGGACGGACGGTAGAGCGTCGAGGCGACTCCCCAGAAATCGCCGGGCAGCTCATTCGAGCCCGCTTAGCAGGGGCTTGACAAGAGGTGTATAATTCAAATCCCCAGGAATATGGGCTTAATACGATTCCTCCCTCATACTGACACGATGTAGAGGGACAATCGGCAGAGAGGCGTAGCAGACGGGATGGTGGCGGGGTTGTCTGCAGGGACGCAAGATAGCGTGCGCCGCTAGCCGGAAGAGAAGGCCGACCAGCACACTGCTGGTTGGCTTCTTGCTTTTGCCCTGGCAACAAGGAGACAGCAGCGGCCAAACGTTTCGCGTGATGAAGGCCCCAGCGGAGGTAACCCGCCGGGGCCAGAGCTAAGGAATGCGGGCGCACACCCTAGCATTTTTTATTCTACAGGCAGAGCAGGCCCAGGTTCAATCGGCGGGGCACTGGGGCAGCCAGAAAGGAGGAGCACGGCAAGACGGCTGGGCTGAGCACCTAGATCCACATGTGCAGAAGATCAAACCCCGCCCCAGGCAGTGAATACTCAACCTGTGGAGCCAATAAAGGAAGGAATCGATGAAGAGGTTTTCAATCCTCGCGGCTATAGTGATAGCGATTCTGGTCACGACGGGCGTATTCTCAGGGACCCCAGTCTTCGCGCAGACGCCCACGCCTACACCCACCGCTACACCACGTTTTCCACCTGTCGGTGGCATTGTGGAAGCGGTGGATGCGGAGGCGTCACCGGTCGGGGCAACGGATTCGGGCAGCTCGTCGGGCACAACCTATGCCCTTCTTGCCGGCACGGCCGCGGCCCTGGTGGCGCTCGGGGCCGGCGGATGGTATGCAAGGAGGCGCTGGCTGAACTAAGCCAAGCAGCAGATTAGCGGACCTGCGCCCTGATTAAGGGCCGATACGCGGCACCAAGGCGGTGCCTGTCGCGCGATGGTCGGCGCAGGAGCGGCATGCTTGCGAGGCTATCGCGCGGCTCCGGTAGCGATTATATCTGTGCGAGTGGCGGCCGTCGCCGTCCCGGCAGCGGGGGTACCCTTCGCGGGGAGGTGCCGTCGGAGCTATTGACAGCCTCGCGATTTGCCTCGGCCGGCTGTCCCCATCTTCCAGCAGATGCGACACAGACCCGTGCGCACTCATGAATGCCAGGATCTTGACAGACAGTGTATAATGACGCCGCTAATAGTGTAGGCTGACGCGACTGCTCACCCTCCCTGCCCTCACACGAGCGGTCGCGGGAGAGGGCTGCGACGACCATGGTGGCGGGGCTGGTCGGCAGGGCCCGGGTTAATCTCCTTGTGAGCCGGACGGGAAGCCAACCAGCGCGATGCTGGTTGGCCTTTTGCTTTCTTAGGTAGCGAAGAACCGGCGGCAGCAACAATCGACTCCTAGAAAAAGAGGGCCCAGGTGGTGGTATCCACCAGGGCCCGAAGCTAAGGAATGCGGGCGCACACCCTAGCTATATCTATTCTAGGAACGATTACCGCTCGCAGTCAAACGCGACGCCGGGCTGCGGGCAGGATGGCAGACAGACACGAGCTGAAAACGAGACGGGCGAGGCTGGGCGGGGGGACCTTGCCTGGACAGCTCAGAGGAGAAGCCGAGCAGCACGCAAGCGGCGACGGCCACAGCGTTACTGCCGCGTCGACGGGGCCGCAGGCCTGTTGCTCACCACACGACAAGGAGGAAGCCATGAAAAGAAGGAACCTGGCCCTGACAGTCGTTCTTGTAGCAGTCTTCGCGACTCTGGCGTTGCTCAAGGTATCGGGCACCATAAACGCACAGATAAACGTGGCCGACAAGGCCGTAATGGAGGTCAAATTCGATCGGGGTGACGCATACCCCAATATGGGCACGCAAATCACCCTTCCATTCGTCATCCACCCCGGCCAGCCGCAGACGCTGATCAGCGTGACGTCGATGGACCAGCTTCTGTCGATTGTCCCGCCGGGGCCGCTCCCCAACTCCCAGGTCGCCTTTTACGCGGACATTCCGTTGGGCTGCTCTGGGCGCTGGTGGGACCCGGGGAATCACTTCACCCATGACGTATACTCCGTGAATGGCCAGCCTACCGCCGAGCCTCTCTCCCCTGCGCAGCTCGGCACGCCGGTTCCCACACCAGCGCAGAAGGTGGCGGGGGACCAGGACGTCGACCCGCCGGTATTGGCGCCGGGGCTGCCTGTGCCCGGTCAGACCTTCGAGGTCGACCTGCACTTCCAGACAGTGGAGTACGGCCCCCCGGAAGTCGTGGGACCGGCTGTACCCATCACTCGCTTCTTCGACTTCCATTGCGATACTGCCGGCAAATACGTTTTCTGGTTCTGCAACAAGATTGAGCCCCTGCCGCCGTACACCGATCCCAGTTTCGCTCAGGGTCTCTGGCCTGACAACAACGTGCTGTGCGCACCGTTTCAGGTCACTGCAAGCACCGGAGTCGGCGGGATAGCGGAGGCTCCAGACGTCGCGGCGTCGCCGGTGGAGACTGGCGGAGGCTCATCGGCCGCAACATACGCCATGGCGGGCGGAGCAGCGGCGCTGCTCGTCGTGCTGGCTGCCGGCGGCTGGTATGCCAGGAGGCGATTGCGAGCGGGCTAACCGCGGTCGTCCATTACTCGGTGAGGCGACGATAAAGCGTCGGGAGGCGGCTCGGCAGGGAGTCGATGTCGCCCAGGATCTCGTAGCCGATGTCCTCGCACATCTGGCCCAGGTACTCGTGACCCTCGCGGTCGACGGTCAGGCAGAACGGCACGATGCCCTTCCGCTTGGCCTCCATCAGCGCCTGGTGCGTGTCGTTGATGGCGTACTCGCGCTCGGTGCGGTCGCGCCCGTAGCCGTGGTCCTGCGGCCGGCCGTCGGAGACGAGGAAGAGGATGCGCACCTTGGCGTCGTGCTCCTCCAGCTTGGCCGTGGCGTGGCGGATCGCCGGCCCCATCCGCGTCGAGCGGATCGGCTCCGTCTTGTCGATGCGCG
>JBGQNJ010000164.1:0-4072 GCA_041501065.1 Dehalococcoidia bacterium | reverse complement strand
TACGTCCCGAACACGGATGCCGACCGCCGCGCTATGCTCGAGCGGATCGGCGTCGCCTCCGTTGACGCCCTCTTCGACGATATCCCCGCGTATTGCCGTAACCCCCGCCTGACGCTGCCCCCTCCGCTCAGCGAGATGGAGCTTACACGGGAGCTGTCGCGGATAGCGGCGCGAAACCGGTCCATCGCGGAGACGCCGTGCTTCCTGGGCGCCGGCGCCTACCGGCACTTCATCCCCAGCGTCGTCGATTACGTAATCCGGCAGGGCGCCTTCGCGACGGCCTACACGCCGTATCAGCCGGAGATAAGCCAGGGGACGCTGCAGTCCATCTTCGAGTTCCAGTCGCTGGTCTGCGAGCTGACGGGCATGGATGTGGCCAACGCCGGCATGTACGACGGCGCCAGCGCCCTGGCCGAGGCCTGCCTGATGGCCATCCGTATCACGGGACGCGAACGCCTGGCGCTGCTTTCGACGGTCAACCCCAGCTACCAGCGGGTCGTGCGGACGTACGCCGAGGGCCACGCGCTGCCGGTTGATGTGATGACGCCGGACGGTCCGGCGCTGAGCGAGAAGCATGCCTGCCTCGTCGTTCAGCAGCCGAACTTCTTCGGCTATCTCGAAGACGTCGAGGAGCTGGAAAGGCGCGCCCATGCTGCCGGCGCCCTCTACATCGTCGTGCCGGAGCCGATGTCGCTGGGCATGTTCAGGCCGCCGGGCGAGTACGGCGCGGACATCGTCGTCGCCGAGGGGCAGCCGCTGGGCGTGCCGCTGAGCTTCGGTGGGCCGTACGTGGGCCTGTTCGCGACGCGCCGGGAGCACATACGCCAGATGCCCGGGCGGCTCGTCGGGCAGACGAAGGACGTTGACGGGCGGACCGGCTATGTCCTGACGCTCCAGACGCGGGAGCAGCACATCCGACGCGAACGCGCGACGTCGAATATCTGCACGAACGAGCAGCTCTGCGCGCTGGCCGCCACGGTCTATCTCTGCGCGCTGGGCAAGCAGGGCCTGCGACGGGTCGCTGAGCTCTGCTATCACAAGGCGCACTACGCCGCCGACAGGATTGCTGCGCTTAGCGGATACTCGCTGCCACTGGCGGGCACGTTCTTCCAAGAGTTCGTCGTGCGCTGTCCGCGGCCGCCGCGCGAGGTGAACGCAGCCCTGCTGGAACGCGGGATAATCGGCGGTCTGGACGTATCGGAGCAGATCGGAGGCGGCATGCTGGTCTGCGTCACAGAGATGAACAGTCGTGAGGAGATCGACTGGCTGGTCGATGCGCTGAGGGAGATCGGGGCATGAGCGACGGAGAGCGGCGCGACATGGGCTCTAAGCTCAGCTTCGACCGCGGTCGCCCGGGGCGCACGGCGGTCACGCTGCCGGACTGCGACGTCCCGCTCGCGGAGATGCCGTCGCCTTCGCTGCTGCGCGATGACCTGCCGCTGCCGGAGATGTCGCAGCCGGAGATCGTCCGCTACTTCACGAACCTCACCTGTCTGAATTACAGCGTCGACACCGGCTTCTATCCGCTCGGCAGTTGCACCATGAAGTACAACCCCAAGCTGCATGAGGACCTGGCGCGACTGTCGGGTTTCGCGCAGGTGCACCCGCTGCAGCCGGTCGAGACCGTTCAGGGTGCGCTCGCGCTGATGCACGAGTTGCAGGGCTTGCTGGCCGAGATAACCGGCATGCACGCGGTGAGCCTGGCGCCGGCCGCGGGCGCTCATGGGGAGCTGACAAGCATCCTAACGGTGAGGGCGTACCTGGAGCATCGCGGCGAGTCGCGGCACAAGGTGCTCGTGCCGGACTCGGCGCACGGCACCAACCTGGCGACGGTATCGACGGCGGGATTCCAATGTCTGCCCATCGCCTCCGACGCGCGTGGGAACACGGACCTGGCAGCGCTGGCCGAAGCGCTGGACGAGGATGTGACGGCACTGATGCTGACGCTCCCCAACACGCTGGGCTTGTTCGATCAAAACATCGTGCAGATCGCGCAGATGCTGCACGAGAAGGGGGCGCAGCTCTACTGCGACGGCGCTAACCTGAACGCGCTGCTCGCGCAGGTGAAGATCGGCGACCTGGGCTTCGACGTGGTGCAGATGAACCTGCACAAGACGTTCAGCACGCCGCACGGCGGCGGCGGCCCGGGCGCGGGACCGGTCGCCGTGAAGGCGCACCTGGCGCCGTTCCTGCCGTCGCCGGTCGTTGCGCAGGTGGCGGACGGCGGCTACGTCTTCGAGGAGCCGAAGAGCAGCATCGGCAAGGTGGGAGCGTTCCACGGCAACTTCGGGATAATGGTGAGGGCATATGCCTACGTTCGGAGCCTCGGCGCCGCGGGCCTGCGCGAGGTGAGCGAGAGCGCGGTGCTGAACGCCAATTACTTGCTGGCATGCTTGCGGCAAGCGTATGATCTCCCCTACGAGCGGCGCTGCCTGCACGAGGTGGTCTTCTCGGGTTCGCGGCAACGGGCCAAAGGGGTCCACACCTCCGACATCGCGAAGAGGCTAATCGACTACGGGTTTCACCCGCCGACCGTGTATTTCCCGCTCATCGTCGACGAGGCGCTGATGATGGAGCCGACGGAGACGGAGAGCAAAGAGACGCTGGACGCCTTCTGCGAGGCGATGCTGGCGATAGCGCGGGAGGCGGAGGAAGAGCCGGAACTGCTCCGGAGCGCGCCGCACGACGCGTCCCTGCGCCGTCTCGACGAGGCCGGGGCCGCGCGTCATCCGGTGTTGCGCTGGCAAAGGGAGGATCAGGCATGAGGTGGTTGTGGTTTGCGGGCATCGCCATGGTACTGGCCGTGGCGTCGGCGTGCGGCGGCGGCGAGAAAGCGGCGCCGGTGCTAAGTGACGCCGACCTGACGAACATCGTCATGGTTACCTCGGAAGGCCTTTCCATGCCGCTCACGTTGCAGAGCAACTCCGCGACGACGAACCCGCAGGCAGCGGGGGCCTTCGCTGATCCACAGAAATGGGCAGCGAACTATCAGAAGTGGGGCAGGACAGGTGGCCACGAGGCCTCCTTTAGCGCCTCGGGGGGCCAGGATGCCGCGGCACAAACGCAGGCGGAGGCGTACAAAACAACCGGCGGCGCGAAAGACGCGCTCTCCGCGTTGCGGGACCTCATGACCTCCGGCGAAGCGCTGGCAGTATACACAAAGCTGGGTTACACCGATGCCAAGATCGACGTGGCCGACGCGGCGAAAGTGGGCGACGATTCGTCTTCTTACAAGCTCCAGGTATCGTACCAGGGGACGCAGTTCGAAACGCTCGTGATCATATTCCGGCGGGGCCCCGTGCTGGCCCAAGCGTCGGTGGGCTCGGCCCCAGACGCCTCCGACTTCGCGGACGTGGAGGCCGTGGCGAACCAGATGGACGGCCGAATACAGAGCATCCTCAACACGCAGCCCTGAAGTTCCTCGGCAGACTGATTCCCCTCGCAGTCGTTTTCGACCGCGCAGCGGGCGCGGCGCTACGATGGAGCGCTGTGTTCTAGCGCGCCTTCCTCGTGCCGTGCGGGCGAAGCGTAGGGAAAGCGCAGAGAAAGCGTCGGCCAGCCGTCAAGCAACGCATCTCCTCTCACGGTAGGATTTGTTCGAAGTTCCGGTTTCACCTCGGACAGACCGCTTGCAGAGGAGGACGGCGATGGCGAGTTCACACGGATCGACTTCATGGGTGTGGCGACGGCTGCGCTGGCTGCTCGTCGCCTTAATGCTGCCGTTCATGCTGCCTGCGGGTGTCGCGCCCGCGGCGGCGGAGACGCCTCCCGGCTACGGCTTCCAATGGGGGCCTTCGCGCCCTCCGGGGACGTTTGAAAACGCGCTGGATGACCCAAACGTGCGCTGGGCCCTGGACTTCTTCGTCGATGAAGACAGTATCTCCACGCGCGTCCTCGGCGAGCCTTCGCTGCTGTTCTACGCGGACGACGCGAGCTACCCGAACGAGCTGGAGTCCGGCTCGACGATGTTCGCGCCGGAGAAGGGTAAGTACCTGCTCGAGGCGGCAGAAGTCGACAGCCTAACGCTGACGATTGCCGCTGACCCGCAGCTCCCCGAGTCGCGGCAGTTGGC
>JBGQNJ010000163.1:0-4115 GCA_041501065.1 Dehalococcoidia bacterium | reverse complement strand
GGAGCTGAGCCTGCTTCGAGGGAGGCTGGAGACGGAGGGACAGCCGCAGTCGCAAGCAGAAGGCAGGGAGTGAGAAGATCCCCACGAGCGCGTGTCAGAGGCATCCCCCTTAGCAACCCGGAGCGCGTCACCAGCCAAGCCCACAAGCGCGTGTCAGAGGCGTTCCCCTTGGCGAGAGGGACACATTAGCAGCGTTGTATCCTTTGCCTCACCATTCCGGCGGGCCGGGATGCGTGCGCACGCTCTGTAATATCCCCAGGGCGATGAACAGCGTCACGAGTGAGCTTCCGCCCTGGCTTATGAAGGGCAGTGGGATGCCGGTGACGGGCACGAGTCGAATGTTCACGCCGATGTTGATGAAGACCTGGAACAGGATGTACGTGCAAATGCCCGTCGCGAGGAGACGGCCGAAGGGGTCGCGCGAGGAGGACGCCGTCTGCAGGCCGCGCAACAGCAACACGATGAACAGCGCGAAGAGAATCACGACCCCGACGAAGCCCAACTCTTCTCCAAGAACGCTGAACACGTAGTCGGTCGTCTGGGTCCGCAGGTAGTCGAGCTGCGTTTGCGTGCCGTGCGTCAGCCCCTTCCCGAACAGCCTGCCGGAGCCGATGCTGATCTCCGCCTGCAGGGTGTTGAAGCCCGAGCCGAGCGGGTCCTTACCCGGATCGAGGAACGTGGCGATACGCTCCCGCTGGTAGTCGCTGATGACGGCGATGAGGGCAAAGGGAGCGAAGACCGCGGCGGAGGCGATGAGCCCCAGGACGTGAGCGGAACGCGCGCCGGCCATGATCACGACGGCCAGCCAGATCGCTACGAGGATGACGGCCGATCCGAGGTCGGGCTCGGCGAAGACGAGCACCATGGGCACAAGAGCGATGGCGAGCGAGGTGACGAAGACGCTGAGCTGGCCGATGCGCTCCTGGCGGTCGGTCAGGTACTTCGCGAGCACGACGACGAGGATGAGCTTCGTCAACTCCGACGGCTGGACCTGGGTGCCGGCGAGCTCGATCCAGCGCCGCGAGCCGTAGACCGCCTGACCGGCGACGAGCACGAATGCCAGGGCCGCCAGCGCGCCGATGTACAGGAATATCGCTGTGTAGCCCAGCAACCGGTAGTCAACGCGCGAGACCGCGAACATGGCGACGAGGCCGATCACGGCAAACGCGATCTGTCGCGCTACGGGATGCTCGATGGCGGCCACCGCGCTGCCGTACTTGGGAAGGCTGCCGCTGTAGATGAGGACTATGCCCAAGGCCACCAGCGCCAGCGCCGAGAGCAGCATGAGGTAGTCGAAATTGCGTATGTAGCTAACCTTCTCCGTTCGCACGTCAGCCCCCGCGGTGGAAGAAGTAGTTGAGGATGCGTCCGCCGAGCGGCGCTGCGTTCTTGGCGCCGTTCCCCTGCTCCAGGAAGACCACCACCGCGACCTCCGGGTCCTCGGCGGGCGCGAAGCCGGTGAACCAGGCGTGGCTGGCGTAGGTGCCGCCGCCCAGGTCGGGGCCGAACTCCGCGGTGCCGGTCTTTCCCGCCACGCTCACGCCCGGGACGGAGGCGCTGTTCGCCGTGCCCCAGGACACCGCCTGTCGCATGCCTTCTCGGAAAGTGGCGAGGTTGTCGTCACTGATGGACAGACGGCGGGCGACCTTCGGCGCGATGGGCAGGATCGACTTGCCGGTGGCATCGACGACTTCGCGCACGACCCGCGGCACCATGACGTCGCCGCCGTTGGCGATAGCGGTCGTGACGCCGACCATCTGCAGCGGCGTCGTCGCGACGAAGCCCTGGCCGATGGCGAAGTTGTAGGTGTCGCCGATGGTCCAGGTCTCGCCAAGCTCCCGCTCCTTCCAGCCGGGATCGGGAATGACGCCCGCGGCCTCGCCGGGGAGATCGATTCCTGTGGGCGAACCCAGGCCGTACTCTCGCGCGTAGCCGGCGAGGGCGTTGGCGCCCATGCCGTGGAAAAGCTCGACGCCGTCCTGGTAGTAGCCGCCGGCCAGGTAATAGAAGTAGACGTCCGACGATTGCGCGACGCCCTGGTAGAAGTTCAGCGTGCCCAGGGCTGCCCAGTCCTTGAAGACGTAGACAATGTTGGGGTCGTACTCGTTCTTGACGGATATCGAGCCATAGCTGGTGATGGTGGTGCCGGCGTTGGCGACGCCTTCTTGGAGGGCGCCGGTGCCTGTGATCTGCTTGAACGTGCTGCCGGGCGGGTAGGTCTCGGAGATGCAGTGGTTGACCATCGGCTTGGCCGGGTCGTTGTTCAGCGCCTGGTATTGCTCATCGGTCATGTTCGCGAAGATGTTGTCGTCGTATGTCGGCAGCGAGACCATGGCCAGGACGTCGCCGCTGCGCACGTCCATGACAATGGCGCAGCCGTTCTTGGAGCTTCCCATGCCGTCCTGGAGGAATTCCGTGACCTTCCGCTGGAGGTCGAGGTCGATCGAGAGCACGAGTCCTGCGCCGGCCTTCGCTGGGACCTCATGGACCGTCTGGATCTCGCGGCCGGCGGCGTCGACCTCGACGTCCTTGCGTCCTGGCTGGCCACGCAGCACGGACTCATAGACCGTTTCGACCCCCATCTGCCCGATGCGGTCGTTCATCTCGTAGCCTTTTGATATCAGGTTCGGGTATTGTTCCTCCGTCACCTGACTGACGTATCCCAGGATGAGGGAAACGAGCGACCCGAGCGTATAGCGCCGGACAGGTTCGACGATGACCTCGACGCCGGGCAGGCGGCTCTCCAGTGAGCGAAGGGAGAACGCTTCTTCCGGCGTCAGCCCTTCCTTGATGATGACGGGGGTGAAGGGGTCTTTGCTGTCGCGTTTGGGATCGACCCCGGCGGCGATCTCCGCCGCCGGGACGTGCAGGAGCGCCTCCAGTTGGGGCAGAAGCTCTGCTTCGCGATCCTTCGGGAAGTCAGCGGGGACTATGCCGGCGGAGAACTGGGGGACGTTCTCGACGAGGGGCGTGCCGCTGCGGTCGAAGATGAGGCCGCGCGAGGGCATCGTCGGCGAGTAGCGCAGGTGGTTGTTCTGCGCGCGCTGCTCGTAGGCCTCGCCCTCGAAGACCTGCATGCGCATGAGCTGGAGCGTCAGCGCGCCGAAGACGATGAAGACGAGCAGCCGGAAGTAGAAGAACTTGTCGCGCAGGATTTGCGTATCGCTGCGCTCCTCCTTCTCCTTCGGCGAGCGCCATCGCCGTTCCTTACGACCGAAGACGTCCATGGTTGCTTTCCGAGGCGGGAGGACTAAAGTCCTCCCCTACATTCCCCCAGGTCCCCTAAATCCGTGAGCACGACTGCACGCCGAGGCTGGAAAGCCTCGGCTATCGTCTTCTTAACAGCTAGGCAAAGGCGCGCACCCTCCGCAATCCCTCGCTCCTCGACCGCACCAGCCAGTAGAGCGGCGGCGTGAAGAAGACACTGACTATGCTCGTCGGCAGGACGACGCGCGGGAAGGCGGCGAGCCAACCGACCGTCTCGCCCTGCAAACGCAAGGCGACGAGAAGGACCATCTCGTAGAGCATACTCGAAATAAAGACGATCACGACCGTCAGCAGGAGGTCGCTGGGCGTGAGCCGCAGCGCCCGCAACTCGGCGAAGAGCACGATGGGCATTGTGGCGAGGAGCGCCACCCCCAGCGGTTGGCTGCCCACGAGACCCAGGCAGAGGCCCGCCATCGGGACGACGACCATCGCTTCGCGCTGCCCGCGCACGACTGTCCAGCAGACGGCCAGGGCGAGGACGAGGTTGGGCACGACGCCGAACACCGGGAACGCGGGCATGAACGACGCCTGCACGAGCGCCGTCATCAAGAGCAGAAGCGCCGCCAGCACGTACTTCATGGCGTCTCCATGTTCGTCGGGAGGAAGCTGGTCAGCACGAGTACCGTCTCCAGGTGGGAGAGGCTGGCCAGCGGCTCCAGCGTCACTTTCTTGAACAGGTCCTGCGCGGTGCCGCCCACTTCGGTCACCTTTCCTATCACCAGGCCCGCCGGGTACAGTCCACCGATGGCCGAGGTGATGACGACGTCACCGTCTTTCACCGCGGCGCCCTGCGCGACGAACTCGATCGAGAGCTTGCGGCTGTAGCTGCCGGTCACGACGCCCTGGGC
>JBGQNJ010000162.1:0-4183 GCA_041501065.1 Dehalococcoidia bacterium | reverse complement strand
CGACCACGGCAGAGCAATGATGGTCCTCGGCCTCGACAGTGCTGCGACGGACGAGGTAGCGCAGGAGATAGGCGCCATGCCCGACGTCTTCTCCGTCTGGCGAGCGAAGATATAGCCTCTACGCCCTCCCAAGCCCCTAGGCAGTCCGCTTAATCGTTATTTTACGTTTCCTTATCGAGGTCTTAGCCACGCGTCTATAAGCTAGGTCTTGTAGCAGTAGCGTGACGAGGGCTCCGGTCAGAGGGAACGGTAGTTGACCGGCCTCGCGCTTCAGATGAACGTCAATTAGGCTTTGTCTCTCGTCCGACCTCGCGAGAGCAGGCAACATACCCCGCTGCAACGGGCCGCCTTTCGTCCACAGGCGACCCGTTGCCATTGTCTGCGGAGTAGCGCGGGCTTGCGAGGAATGTAAAGGAGGGCTCTTAGCCCTCCACGTCGATGTCTGACGATAAAGCGTCAGGGACTGCCGAGACCTTCGTTGAGGCTGCCGCTGCGAAAGCCCGCCAGGTCCAGCGTTACGTAGACGTAGCCCAGCGACTTCAGCCCGTCGACCACCATCCGCCGCTTGTCGTCCTGGATCAGCAGCGTCATGCCGGCCGAGTCGACCTCGATGCGGGCGGTCTTGCCGTGATGGCGGACGCGTACCTGGCGGAACCCCAGGCCGCGCAGCAGGCTCTCCGCTGCTTCGATTTGCGCCAGCGCGTCACGGCTGACGGGTGTCCCGTATGGTATGCGCGAGGCCAGGCAGGCCATGGAAGGCTTGTCCCAGGTCGGCAGGCCGCGCTCCTTCGATAGTTCGCGGATCTCCTCTTTCGAGAGCGCGGCCTCCAGCAGCGGCGAACGCACGCCCGCTTCGAGGGCGGCGCGACGTCCCGGACGGAAGTCGCTCTCGTCGTCGGCGTTGCTGCCATCGAGGACATGCGTGAGACTCAGACCATCCGCCATCGCCCTGAGTTGCCGGAAGAGCCCCGTCTTGCAATGGTAGCAGCGGTCGGGGGCGTTCCGCACGTACTCCGGCGAATCCATCTCCGACGTTTCGACGGTCTCGTGCCGGATGCCGATCGCCCGCGCAAGCTCCCGCGCCGCCTCGACCTCCGACGCCGGGACAGCAGGCGAGACCGCGGTTACTGCGATAGCGCGGGAATCGAGGACGTCGCGCGCGACGGCGGCGAGATACGTGCTGTCGACGCCGCCGGAGAAGGCCACCAGCGCCGAGCCCATCTCAGCGACGAGGCGCCGCAAGTGGACCTGTTTCTCTTGGATCGGGGTCGTCAAGGGTCCTCCGGCTAACATGCTGCTTTCATCTTAGCACTGCCTTTCGGGCGGAGCCACGAACAGCGGTGCGAACAGCGGTAGAAGGCGTCCGGTAAAGGTTCCCCGGAATCCGACCGATACCTATATGAAGCGAGGCACTAGCAAGACTCGATAGGTTTGGCATGCCGCGAAGCGTAAAGGGCGACATACTCTACCCGTTCGCCACGCTCAGCCTCATAGCTGTCGTGCTAGTCGGCGTGGCCATCTCCTTCTTTGTCGGACACGAGATCGAGACGCGCACGAAGGTCGGCGCGTCGGAAGCGGTCGCTGACTCGACCGTCGCCGTCCTCCAACCCCAGGTCGACGGCCTTGACCTTCAGACACCTCTGTCCGGCCCGGCCTATGATGCTCTGCAGCAGGAGGTCTCTCGCCACGTCCTTTCCGGCGAGACACTGCGCCTTCGCATCTTCAACCGCGAAGGCATCGCCGTCTATTCGAGCGAGCCTTCTGAGGTGGGTAAGGCCCTCGCCGATACACAGGCTATGGCGGCTGCGCTGGAAGAGAAGACCATCGGCGCAACCAGCGACGGCGGGACACTCGGAGACGGCGGCGTGAGCAGCGTCGGGCCTCTTCTCAGGATTTACACGCCGCTCTACTCTTCGACGAACCACGAGGTAGCCGCGACCGTCGAAATCTACCGTGACTACTCAGCCGCGGCGGCGAGCATCGCCACGGCGCAGCGATACGTGTACCTCTACGTCGGGTTCGGGCTATTCGCCCTGTACGTCGTGCTTCAGGTCGGCGCCTGGGGCGTGACCAGGGCGCTGGCGAAGGACCATGCGCGGCTTACCTATCTCTATCAGACCGGCGAGCACGTTCGCTCGTCGCTGGACTTGCAGGACGTGCTCAGCCTGATCGTCCGCGACTCGGCTCTCCTCGTTCAGGGGCAGTACAGCATGGTCTGCCTCGTCGATCACGAGTCGAGCACGCTGGCGGCCCGGGCGACGTACGACCATCGGAAAGCGTCCACAGCCCTGCATCGCAACGAAGTTGGCGACTGGCTGTTCCACCGCGTGCTGGCGACCGCCGAGACTAGCCTGGTCGGTACCTGGAGGGCGGACTACGGGCGCGTCTTCGGCATGGAGATCGAGCAGGTGCCCATGTCCATCCTGTGTGTGCCGATGACGCTCCGCAACAAGGTCACGGGCGTCATTGCCGTCCTCCGTCGCGCCTCCGGCGAAGGTTTCAATCGCGTGGAGTCGCAGATGCTGGAAGAGCTGGCGGCCCAAGCGGCCATGGCAGTCGAGCAGGCGAACCTGTTCGCTAAGGTCCGCGCCTACGCCAGCGAGCTCGAGTTGAGCTACGACACGACGCTGAAGGCGCTCAGCGCCGCACTCGACGCCAAGGACGCCGCGACTGAGGGCCACTCCGAGCGCGTGGCCAACCTCACGACCACCATCGCCGAGGAGATGAACGTCCCGGACGAGAAGCTTGTCGACATCCAGCGAGGCGCCCTGCTGCACGACGTCGGCAAGATCGGCGTGCCCGACGCCGTCCTGCGCAAACCGCGCACGCTGAGCCGTCGCGAGTGGCAGACGATGCAGCGGCACCCTTTGCTTGCGGGCATACTCGTGTCCAAGGTCGGCTTCCTGGAAGGCGCCTTGCCCATACTGCTCTATCACCACGAGCGCTTCGACGGTGGCGGCTATCCATTCGGGCTCGCTGGAGACCGCATCCCCCTGGAGGCGCGCATCTTCGCTGTCGTCGACGCCTACGATGCAATGACCTCCGACCGGCCCTATCGCAAAGCGGTGGGGCGCGCCGAGGCCGTTCAAGAAATCGTGACGCACTCCGGCACCCAGTTCGACCCGGCCGTCGTCGAGGCGTTCCTGCGCGTCATCGAGCAGCTCCCGGTTCAGGCGGAGGCAGAGGCGCACGCCTCCGTCGGAGAGGAAGCAGCCTAGGCCCCCGACTCTGCGCTTGACCGCGCGCCCGCACCTCCGGTAACATAACTTGGTTCCCAAGAAGCCGCCCTCCGTCGATTCACCGTTCAGAGGAGCCCAGCGGAGATGCAGCAGCCCCCATTCGATGACCTGCCGCGGGAAAGGCTCGATATCTCGCAGAGCGCCGTCCGTTCCCTCTCCGGCGGCCAGGTTACAGTGACGCAGTCGGCGGTACAGCGGTTGCTGGCGGCCGAGGCGGATATCCGCCAGAGCAGCGTGGGCTCCGTCAAAGGCGAGAGGGTATCGTTGAACCAGTGCGTGACGGCGTTGGTCGTTGGGCGAGAGGTCTCCGCAGCAGAGTCGCGCATCCTCCTGCTGGCGGCGCCGACGGTGCGCGGCAACGTGCGACCCGTCCTCACCCTGCAGAGCGCCTTCGCTCTGGGTGCCGGCTTCTTCTTCGGGAGATGGCTGACCAGGTCGATTGGCCGCCTGTTGAAGGGCTGATTCTAGTCAGGAGCTGATAGCGTGGACCGTGTTGAGTTGACCGTCGCCCAGCGTTCCGTGCTGGGCAAGAAAGTGAAAGCGCTGCGACGCAACGGCATTACGCCCGCCAACGTCTACGGGCACCGCATCGAATCGCAGGCCGTCGAAGTCGATACCGTGACCCTGGCGCATACCCTCAAGAAGCTGGAACGGAACGCCATTCTGTCGCTAAGCATCGAGGGAGAGAAGGCTGTGCGACCCGTCATCGTGCGGGAGGTCCGGCGAGACCTCCTGAACGATAAGATAGTACACGTCGACTTCTACCAGGTGTCGCTGGCGGAAAAGATGAAGGCGGACGTGCCGTTCATCCTCGTTGGCAAGGCGCCGGCCGTCGAAGACCTCGGCGGCATCCTCCTCCAGGGCCTCGACTCCATCGCCGTCGAGGCGTTGCCGGCGGACATCCCGCCGCACTTCGAAATCGACATCTCGTCGCTTACGACGTT
>JBGQNJ010000161.1:0-4183 GCA_041501065.1 Dehalococcoidia bacterium | reverse complement strand
TCCATGGCGACGGACAGCGTCAAGTACTTGCCGTCGGCGGCCTTGTAGACGCCGTAGCCGGCGGCGCCGTTGAGGTCGAAGCCGCGGTTGCCGTTGATGACGGGCGTGAGGGCCGCTGTCATCCAGGAGACGAGGCCGTCCGCCATGGCGACGTCGACGTACTGGCCGCGGCCGGCCCGCTCCCGGGCGTAAAGCGCCGCGAGGATGCCGATGGCCGCGAACATGCCCGAGGACAGGTCGCCGATGGCAACGCCCGGACGATCGGCGAAGCTGCCACGATCGATCAGGTTCGCCAGCAGGCCGGCGATGCCCTGGAAGCTGATGTCGTGGGCCGGGCGCAGGCGGTAGGGGCCGCTCTGCCCGAAGCCGGAGAGTGAGCAGTAAATGAGCCGGGGGTTCGTCTCTTTGAGGGCGTCGTAGCCGAGGCCAAGGCGCTCCACGGTGCCCGGGCGAAAGCCTTCGAGGAAGACATCGGCCTTCGCGATCAGCCGGCGGCAGGCCTCGCGCCCTTCCTGCGTCTTGAGGTCGATAGCGACGCTGCGCTTGTTGCGGTTGAGCGCGGCGAAGAAGTCGGACATGCCGCCTGGGCCGCGCGAGGGGTCGCCGCCGCCCGGCCTCTCGACGAGGACGACGTCGGCGCCCATGTCGGCGAGGAGCAGCGTGCAGTACGGTCCGGGGTACTGCTCGGCCATCGATACGATGCTCAGGCCATCGAGTGGCGACGCCATTGATGTCCCTTTCGATACTCAACGAAGGCGGAAAAAGCATAACATGCTAGGGGAATGCGGGGAAAGGTGACGAACGGTCGGATGAGAGCCCGACCTACGTGGAGCCGTTGTCCCGTCGCGTACGTTCGGTCGTATGACGAGGCTACACGGCCCGGGAAGAGGACCAGCCGACGCCGCGATTCGGCGCAGAGTCGATGGCGTCTTTCTCGCGCTTCGCTTCCGCGAGCGACCCCTCCGCTGCGTCGATCAGCTCGTCGCGCGTGATGCCGTCCTCCGGATAGGAGACGATGGCGACGCTTGCCGTGACAGGCTCCGGCGGACCGTCGCCGCCGAACACCGTGACCTGCCCTATCTGGGCGATGAGCTTGCTCGTCATGGCGACGGCCGTCGCGCGATTGCTCTCCGGCAGGATCAGGGCAAACTCATCGTTGCCGTAGCGGACGGCGACCTCCGGCTCGGCCAGCGACGACGCCATCGTCATGCCCACCGAGCGCAGCAGCTTGTCGCCCATCGACGGGCCGTAGCCTTCGTTGAATGCCGTGAAGCCGTCGATGTCGAGGAGCACGACGGACAGCGGCCGGTTGTACCGATTCGCCCTGACGATCTCCTGTGCCAGCGTGTCTTTGAAATAGCGCTTGTTGCGCAGCCACGTGACCTCGTCGACTTCGCTGAAGCGGCCGCTCTCCTCCTGATCGAGGCTGGCATTCAGCGCCAGGGTGCAGTGGCCGGCCAGAAGCTCGAGCATTTCGACGTCGATGTCCTCGTGGTCAAACATGAATGTAATGAGGCCGAGCGGCTCGCCGTTCATCACCAGCGGCACGAGGGCCAGCTTCTTGATGTCGAGGCGCTTCTGTCCGCTCTCGCAGCCCTGGCGTCCGAGCACGTCCTCCGCCAGGTCGCGCACCGACGTGCCGATCACGACCTCGCCGCCTTCAAGGATGATGCGGCGGGTGCTCCTCAGGTACAGCGGGAACTCAAGCTGCGTCATCTCCGCTTCGAAGGCGAGAGATGCCTGGTCGAGACGGGCGTCGGTTGACCCTTCGAGCGGCTTCGCGTGCAGCACGCCGCGGCGCTTGTCGAGCAGCAAGGGATAGACGACCTTAGCGCCGCTAATGTTAGGCGCCCTGTCGAGGAACAGGGTGATTATCTCGGTGCTCGTGCCGGCGCTGTGCAGGAGCAGCGCCAGGACGCTGAGCTCGCGCAGCCGTCCCGCGTGCCGCCGCAACTCTGCGACGTCCACGTCGTCGTCGTCCTGGCCTCTCGAACCGATGGCTGTGTCTCCTTTACCGCGCTGCGACTCACCGAGCAGCCATTTGCTTATGCCTGTCCTCAGCGCGCCTCTTTCCGCTCTTCCTTGTTGCTGCACCTCAACCCTCCCCGGTAGACAGTCGAGTCTACTCCCCCACCTGGATCAGTATGACGTTTGACTCGTGCGGCACGACGCTGCAGCTCCTCTTCATGACCTTCTTGATGGCGTTCTCCAACTCGAGCGGCTGTATCTCGTCCGTCGTCTCCAGAGACAGTGAGGCCACGCCGTTGACGTAGTTCAAGAGCGAAAGGTTTCGCACCGACGGTATGCTGGTGAGGGCGCGATGCAGTTGCAGTAGCTCGATGGGGCTCTTGCGGTCTTCGATGGTCACCTTGTAGGCGTAGGGCGCCGGCGTATCGTCGGGTACGAGCGTGACCGGCTTGGGCACTGGTCGCGGCGGCCCAGCCGGCGGCGCCCACTGGCTCTCCGCCTCATCCAACTTCGGTGTTCTCTCCTTCGGCAGCACCTTTCGCCGCTGGAGGAGCCAGTCGCGCTCAGGAGGGGCTGTCTCGTCGCGGCGCGACACGGGCGACGGAGCCGGCTCCGGCTCTTCGTCGTACTGAAGACGTGACGCTGGCCGGGCGTCGTCGAGCGCCTGCGGCTCGGCGCGGCGACGCGGCTGCTCCTCGAAGCCGTGCAGCGCGTCCTCCAGGCCACCCAGACTGTGCCAGAGGGGCGCCATCTGCTGAATCGTCGCCCGCAGGAAGCGGATTGCCTCGGCGGCTTCGTTGATGCTGCGCTCGACGGAGCGGAGGGCCTCTGTCCAGGCGACCAGTGCCTCGGGCGACCCGTCGCCGAACGCCGCGGCCTGCGGCGGTTCCGCGACGGCGTCGGTCGCGGGTGGCTCCGGCGGCCCTTGGGGCTCCTCCGCTGGTTCCGCCAACTCGAACGGCTCCTGCGGCGATTCCGCCTCTTCGGGATCGTTCGTCGGTTCTTCCGGCTCCAGTGCCTCCGGGGGCGTTGCCGCCTCTTGCGCCAATATAGCTGCCTTCAGCACCCTAGCGATGGGCGCCTCGGACTCTTCGGTCTCGCCGTCCGCGGGCAACGAAGCCTCGGTTGTCATCATTCACCCCAACCCAAGGCGATTCTGCCGGTGGCGCGCGGCGCCCCGGCATGTAGACGTTCCTCAATACATTCATCGGCAGGTCGGACGGCCCTCAGTATGCTCCAACCGGTCGGGTAGACCACCGCACGCGCCTTCGGTTAGCATTCGCCTGACGAGGAATCCGGGCGATCGCCCGCAGGCAGAGAAAGGACCGGCGCAGATGAAGGCAGTAGTTTTCGAAGAGCACGGGGGCCCAGAAGTCCTGAAGTACATGGACGTGCCCGAACCGCAGATATCGCCGAATGAGGTGCTGATCAAGGTGAAGGCGTCCGGCTGCAACTACAACGACGTCTGGGCGCGACGCGGCTTGCCCGGTGTGTCGATAATCATGCCGCACATCTCGGGCAGCGACGCGGCGGGCGAGATCGTGGAGGTCGGCAGCGAGGTGACCAACGTCAAGCTCGGCGAGGAGGTCGTGGTCTTCAGCAGCATTAGCTGCGGCACCTGCGAGGCCTGCGCCCGCGGCGAGGTGTTCTTTTGCCGCCAGTTCAAGATATGGGGCTTCCAGACCGGTCCGCTCGACGGCGGCCACGCCGAGTACGCGAAGGTGCCCGCATTCAACGTCGTGCCGAAGCCGAAGGGCCTCGGCTGGGAGCAGGCGGCATCGATGCCGCTGGTGCTCTTCACGGCCTGGCGCATGCTAGTAACCAGGGCGAAGATACGCGCCGGCGACTTCGTGCTCGTCTGGGGCGCCGGCGGCGGCCTGGGCACGATGGCCGTCCAGATCTGCAAGCTGTTCAACGCTCGCGCCATCGCAGTCGCGAACAGCGACGACAAGCTTCAGATCGCCAGCGAGCTGGGCGCCGCCCACGTGATCAACCGCAGCAAGCAGGACGTCAACGAGGAGATTAAGAAGATCACCGGGCGTCGCGGCGTCGACGTTGTGTTCGAGCACGTCGGCGAGGCGACATGGGAGACGAGCGTCCGCGCCCTCAAGTGGGGCGGCACGCTGGTGACCTGCGGCGCGACCAGCGGCTTCGACGCCAAGACCGACATCCGCCTCCTGTGGAACAAGCAGCTCAACCTGCTCGGCTCGCACAT
>JBGQNJ010000160.1:0-4192 GCA_041501065.1 Dehalococcoidia bacterium | reverse complement strand
TCCGTGACGGGCCGGTTGCGCAGCAGCGATGTCCCGAGATCGAGGTGCGCGGCCTTGCCCAGCCAGTCGAAGTACTGCTGCACCAGGGGCTTGTCGAGGCCGTACTGGTGCTCGATCTCCGCGACCTGCTCCGGAGTTGCGTTCTGCCCCGCCTTCAACTGGGCGTAGTTGCCGGGCATGACGCGCGCGGCGGCGAACACGAGAATCGAGATGCCGAACAGGATCGGTATCAGGGCGATGAGTCTGCGAACGATGTAGCCGAGCATCTTCGTTCTCTACGTCAATCGACGCGATAGCGCGCGGCCGCGGCCGTCGCTGCCCGCACGTTGTCCGGCGGCGTGCCGAAGGGCACCGCATCGCCGCTGCCCAGTATAAACCCGCGCCGGTCCGGCTCCATTCGACTCAGCAGGCCGTCGACATAGGCGTCCACATCCGCCGGCGTGCCGCGGGCGAAGAGGGTCGGGTCTATCCCGCCCATGACGATGAACTGCTTCGCCCACGTCTTCCGCGCTTCGACGATATCCATGTCGCCGGTGGGCAGCGGCGTGACGTCGGAAATGCCGGCGTGGTGGGCCTCAGCGAAGTCGTCGGCGAAGGCGTTGAGCCTCCCGCACCAATGGGTGAGGAGCTTCTTGTCCCCGGCTTCGCGAAGTGCGGCGGCGTACTCGTTGACGAAGCGACGGTCGTAGCGGCGGTACATGGTCCGCGAGGTCGTCGTCGAAGACAGGTTGTCGTGGAGGAAGTAGACCTCCGATGGCGCCTCCGCCATCGCCTTCCACATCCGGAGGTGGAGGTCGTGGCAGGCCTCCAGCATCTCGTTCATCTCGTCCGGGTAGTCGGCGAGGAGGTAGACGACGCGCTCCAGGCCGGCGTCGAAGTTGATCATCTGCTGCAGCGGCGAGGTCGGGCCGATGACGGTGACGAGGCCGCGGTCGCCGACTTTGGCGGTCATCTCGTCGAAGTAGTCCGTCGAGATCCTGAAGGTGGTCTTCTCGACGACGTACTGGAACGTCTTGATGTCTTCGCGGGTATGGATGCGGTTCTCCAGGACCCACGGGATGTAGGGGCTCTCCGGCCTGTACTCCAGGCGCCACTTGAGGTCGCCCACCGGTGTCTCAGTTATGTGGACAATGGCGCCGTTTTCGCGATAGAGCTTCTGCTCGATCCCGGCCGGCGGGTCTTCCGGCCAGAAGGCGCCGATCCAGACGGGCGTATTGACCTTCACGACAGGCCCGCGAATGAGGACCTGCCCCGTCAGATCGTATTCAAGGTCCTCCAGGCTCAGTTGCGCCAGGTCGCCGGAGAGCGAAGCCTGGAAGTAGCCCTCGAGCAGCGGCGTGAAAGGAACGCGGTCGCAAGGCTGCCGCCGGAAGGCCGCCAGCAGTCGCTCGCGAGGGCTCATCGCCGCGTGATTGCTCATGCTGCTCCCATCGACGATCCTAGCATAGCGAAGTCCATCGCGGAACTGAGGCCTCTCACTCCTTGATTCCTTGCGGCGGTCAACGCGCATCAACTGATTTGACGTGCGACGCCTCCTCCCGGTCGGCCGGGTCCGCGACCAGGCTTCGGAGATGACATGTGGGCCAGCAGGCGAGAGCATATGGTGCGGAAATGCGATGGCATTGCGTCATCAAGTGGCGAGATACTTGACCAAATCACCGGTGATCAGTTAGGCTGAACTCCCTAATGATGCCGGCCCCGGTGCTTTGAGCCCGGGCCAGCGGATGCCCCGCTCCGCATGAGCGGCACTGGCAGGAGGAAAGACGAATGAACCTGGGCGACCTGAAGCAGCGGCTCATCGAAGGAGACGCCCCGGGCACCGCCGCGCTGGCAAAGGAAGCGCTGGACTCGGGACTGCCGGCACAGAAGATCCTCAACGAAGCCCTCATCCCCGGCATGAGCGTTGTCGGCGACCTGTTCGAGAAGAACGAGTACTTCGTGCCGGAGCTGCTGCTCGCCGCGCGGGCCATGTACGGCGCCCTCGACCTGCTGCGCCCGAAGCTGACGGAGGGCGACTACCAGCCTACGGGGAAGGCCGTCGTCGGCACGGTCCAGGGCGACCTTCACGACATCGGCAAGAAGCTGGTCATGATCATGCTGGAAGGCAACGGCTTCGAGGTCGTGGACCTGGGGACGGACGTTGCGCCGGAGAAGTTCCTGGAGGCCGTTAAGGAGAGCGGCTCCAGGCTCGTTGGTCTCTCGGCGCTCCTCACCACTACGCTCCCGGCGATGGAGAGGACGGTGCGGGCCTTGAAAGAGGTCGACTCGTCGGTCAAGGTGATGATAGGCGGCGCGCCGGTCACCCAGGCCTTCGCCGACAGCATCGGCGCCGACGGCTACGGCCGCGATGCCAGCGCCGCCGTCGCTCTCGCGCGTCAATTGCTCGGGAATGCCTGACGACGGAAAGCACGAGCCTCTTCACGTCGCGCTCGAGGGATTAGGCCTCGAGGTTCAAGTCGTCTCCGGAATCTCCCTCCTCGACGCCGTGCGTTCGGCGGGCCTTGCCCTCGACTCCGAGTGCGGCGGGCGCGGCACCTGCGGCGAGTGCCGTGTGCGTTTTGTCCAGGGGGCGCCGCGACCGACCGTCGAAGACGCCGCGCTGCTCTCGCAGGAGGAGCTCGACGACGGCTGGCGGCTGGCCTGCCAGACGTTCCTCACCGCTGATTGCCGCATCGCGCTTCCGCAGCGGGTCGCGCACGCGCGTCGCCGCAAGATACGGATTCTGACCGACGCCGCCGGCCTGCCCACCACAGGACGCCCCACGCTCAGCGGCTACGGCATAGCAGTCGACGTCGGCACCACCACCGTCGTCTGTTATCTGATGGACCTGGCGCGGGGGCTTCAGATCGGCGTGGCGTCGTTTGCCAACCCGCAGTCGGCGTTCGGGCCGGACGTCATCTCGCGCATAACCTACGCCCATCGCGGCCCGGCGGAGCTGCGGGAGTTGCAGCGGCGGCTCGTCTCGCACCTGGAGAAGAACTTCGCGGCGCTCTGCAAGGGCGCCGGCATCGCCCTCGACTCCGTTTCCAGGGTTACCGCCGTCGGCAACATGACGATGATGCACCTGCTGCGCGGCGTCGACCCCTGGCCTCTGGGAGTAGCCCCCTACGAGCCCGTCTTCCTGGAGCTGCCGCCGTTTCCGGCGCGCGAGCTTGGCTTCAAGCGTTTCGCCGGCGCCGAGATTCACGTACTGCCGGGCGTAGGCGGTCACGTCGGCTCCGACGTCGTCGCCGGCGTGATGGCCGTCGACCTGACGCGACGGCCGGGCATCTCGCTGTACATGGACCTGGGCACGAACGGAGAAGTCGTCCTCTGCTCGAGGAAAGCGCTGGCAGGCGCCTCCTGCGCGGCGGGCCCGGCGTTCGAAGGAGTTCATATCCACTCCGGCATGTCGGCGTTTCCCGGCGCTATCGAGCGCGTGGAGGAGGAAGACGGCCGGCTGCAGATCGACACAATCGGCGACGCCGACGCGCTGGGGCTGTGCGGCTCCGGCCTCGTCGACGCCGTAGCGTTGCTGCTGCGACGTGGCCTGCTCCGGCCATCGGGGAGGCTTGTAGCGCCGCAACAGGTGCCCGCTGACGTGCCCGATGACCTGCGACGGCGCGTCGAAGAGGACGCAACGGGACGCCGCTTCCTGCTATCGCGCGACGGCAGCAGGGGGGACGTCGTCGTTACGCAGCGCGACATCCGCGAGGTGCAACTGGCGAAGGCGCCGGTGCGCGCGACCATCGACTTGCTGCTGACGGGGGCGCATCTCAAGCCGGAGGCAATCGACGACGTGTTCGTCGCCGGCGGCTTCGGGAGCGCCGCGCGCAGCGAGAGCCTCCTGGCGCTCGGCGTCGTCCCAGAGGAGGTGCGCGGGCGGATTCACGCTGTCGGGAATACGGCGGGCCTCGGGGCGAAGCTGGCGCTGGTCTACCCGGAGCGCCTGGCGGAGGCGCACGGCCTGGCGCGGCAGATCCGCCACGTCGAGCTTGTCCTGCGGGAGGACTTCCGGCAGGCCTTTGCGGCGCACATCCCCTTCCCGCGGGATGGGCACCGGGAGAGCTAACTACAGCTCGTAGTAGCCGCGCGCGACGTCCAGCCGTGCGAGCTGCGCTCCCCCCAGCCACAACTGGATCTCCTTGCCGTCGCGCCAGTACTTCTCCACGTCGAACTCGCGCATGTAGCCGTATGAGCCCATCAACTCCAT
>JBGQNJ010000159.1:0-4214 GCA_041501065.1 Dehalococcoidia bacterium | reverse complement strand
GGTCTTCCGTTTGTGGACCAGCCCGCAGCCGGAGAACGGGTTGAACGTGCAGTTGCGCCCGATCTTCACCTCGCCGGAGATGATCACCTCGCCGTGCGAGATGCACAGCCCCGGCCCAATCGTCGCATTGTCCGCTATCTGCACCTGCCACAGCACAATGTTTACCCAGTCGCAGAGACGCGGCAGGATGGGCACGTGCTGGTCGTGCAACCAGCGCTTGAAGCGGTAGAGAAGGACGGCGGAGAAGGGGAACATCCAGAGCGCGGAGATGAAGCGGCGCGCATCGAAGAGCCAGGACGCGGCGAAGAGCCCCTTCCCGGGCTTCACGCCCGTGAGGTGTGCGTAGACCCTGAAGTCCTCTCTAACATTCTCGAACATTGGGCGTCGAAGCTACGCTCCTTCTTCTCTAGTTGGCCTTCTTCGGGGCAGCGGCTTCTGGGGTATGGCGTGCGCCGGCGCCCCGACGGCCGTGTGGCCGGCCGGAATATCGCTGATGACGACGGCATTGGCGCCTATCTTCACGTTATCGCCGATGGTGACTGGCCCCAGTATCTTGGCGCCGGTGCCTATGTAAACGTTGTCGCCGAGCGTCGGACCGCGCAGGCTGAAGCCGACCTTGCTGCTGTTGGTCAGGCCTATCGTAACGTAGGGGTTGATGGAGCAGTTCTTGCCGATCGTCGTGCCGCCGTCGATGACGACGTAGCCGTGCGCCAGGCACAGGCCGCGGTCGATGCGAACGTGGTCGGCTATTAGGACGCCCCAGAAGATGCGGTTCAGCGTGTCACAGAGGAACGGGAGGATCGGTATCCCCTTCTGCCAGGTCCACTTCTTGATGCGAAAGCAGACGACGGCGGGCCATGCTCCGCGCAGGACAATCGTGTCGAGCCGCTCCCAGCGACGCCGTAGCTCCCCCTTCGCCGGATCGGGGAGCCACGTGAAGCCGGAGTTGTAGTAGGCATCGTAGTCGGAGCGGATCTCGTTCCAGACGTTGTCGCTCATCGCTGCCTCTTCGCGGGGATGCGGCGTTAAGGAGGCGTCACCGCCTAGTCGGCCCAGGCGGGAGCCTTGACGGCGGTCAGAAGGACGTAGAACTCCTCGAACCCGATGGCCGAGCCCAGCCAGCGCTCCCAGCGATACTGGCTGCCGCGGTTGCGGTTCGCCAGGCTCTCGATAACCGACGAGACTACGCCGCCGGTGAGTCGGGGCCGTTGCCCCAGGCGGAGCGTCGTCAGGTAGAGCTTCGCCTGCTCGATCTCGAAGGCCACACCCGCGGGATGATCGGGGTTGCGCTCCGGGTCGAAGAACTCGAACGTCTCTATCGTGAAAGGCCGCGTCTGCCCGGGATTGCGCGAGCTCGCCCACATCGACGAGGCGTGGGGCAGCCAGACGTGCACGAGGGCGCCCGGCCGGCAGATGCGCCATATCTCCTGCATCGCGGCTACGAAGTCGCGCGTGTCGTCCAGCGTGTGGTCGAGGTATATCTCCTCGACGCTCTCATCCTTGAAGGGCAGGCCGCGCGCCAGGTCCGCGACGATGGCGACGCCTTCGCCGGCCTTCTCGCTCACCCGGATGGCGCCGCGCTGCCTTCGTGAGCCGTTGATCGCCAGAGCTATCATCCCTGTGCCTCCAGTCGCTAGGATGATACCGCATGCCCCAATACGGCCGCAATCCTGGACAGGTACTCGTGGACCACCGGCTGCGACGCTCCCTCCACCTGCACCTGTCCGTGATGTAGGAGGACGGCACGCTCGCAGAAGCGGGTCACGCTGCCCAGGTCGTGCGACACGAGCACGATGGTGACGCCCTTGGCGCGCAGCTTCTCGATGTGGTCGAAGCACTTCTGCTGGAACTCCGCGTCGCCCACGGCCAGCACCTCGTCGACGAGCAGGACGTCGGCGTGGACGTGCACGGCCACTGAGAAGCCGAGCCGGATGTACATGCCGGAGGAGTAGGTGCGCATCGGCTCGTCGATGAAGTCGCCCAGCTCCGAGAAGGCGATGATGTCCGGCAGGACCTGCCCCGCTTCCCGACGTGTCAGACCGAGGAGGACGGCGTTGAGGATCGCGTTTTCGCGGCCCGTGATCTGCGGATGAAAGCCGGCGCCCAGCTCCAGCAACGCCGAGATGCGTCCGTTGACGTTGATCTTGCCGCACGTCGGGCGCGCCAGGTCGGCCATTATCTTCAAGAGAGTGCTCTTCCCTGAGCCGTTCGGCCCGACGATGCCGATGCTTTCGCCTCGCTGTACCGTGAACGAGACGTCGTCAAGCGCCCAGAACGCCTTCCGATTGCTATCGCGCCACAGAAACGACGGCAGGTGAAGAACGGTCGTCTTCAGGTCCGTCGGACGCTGAGAGCGAAGGTAGTAGCGCTTGGAGATGCCTTCGAGTGAGATGGCAGTGCCGTCAGAGAACATCGGCGAAGCCCTTCTCCAGGCGACCAAAGACGAAGCTGCCGATGAGCACCGCGGCCACCGCAAAGACGATGCATGGCCACAGGTCGACCGGCGTCGGTAGTTCGTTGCGGGCGAACAGATTGCGCCAGGCTTCGATAAGCGAGGCCATCGGGTTGATGAGGGCGACGTTCCTGTACCGTCCGAGGGCGCTGATCGGGTAGATGATAGGGGTCATGTAGAAAGCCAGGTTCAGGAACACGTCCAGCAAGTGCTCCAGGTCGCGGAAGTAGACGTCGATCGCGGAGACGATAAGGACGGTCCCCAGCAGCAGTACCAGCTCCACCAGTGTCAGCAGTGGGATACCGATGAGCCAGGTGTAATTCGGCCTGAAACCCGACACCAGGACGATTATCATGATGATGGGGATGGTCAGCAGAAAGTGCACCATGTTGTTTGCGACGGTGGCAAAGGGGAGCACGTAGCGGGGGAAGTGCACCTTCTTTATCAGATTGCCGTTATTGGCAATGGCGGGCGTCGCCATGAGCGCCGATGTCTGAAACCAGGACCAGGGAAAGAGCGCCGGCAGAAGCACGAGCTGGTAAGGGATGTCGGTCTGGATCTTCGCCACGTGGCTGAGGATGACGTAGAGGACAAGCCCCAGCAGCAGCGGCTTGATCACCGACCAGACGAAGCCGAGCATGGTGTCCTGGTATTTGAGCTTCAGCTCCCTGGTGGTGAGGAGGAACAGCAACTCCCAGGAACGGCGGTATCGCGCGACGACGATGAGACGACCCCCCCTCTTGCCGATGGCTTTTCCTAAGACTAGCAGGCGCCGAGTGAAGAATCAACGGAAGCGAAGGTCTCAGCAAAGGGCACTTGAATGTCGGAGGCCGAGAGCGTAGCGTGAAAGTGAAGGACGTAACGAATGATGGACAAAGGCGTCGAAGCGACCGAACAGCCGCCCTCCGAAGCGGTCGAAGCGCCGGCCGTCCGCTTCGCTCACGAGAGCGAGGAGGAGTTCGCGCGCATCCTCGACTTCTACTGCATCTCCTGGCAGTACGAGCCGCGCACCTTCCCCCTGCGCACCGACGGCGACAAGGTCGTCGAAGCCTTCACCCCCGACTTCTACCTGCCGGACATCGACACCTACATCGAGCTGACGACGCTCCGCCAGGACCTGATGACGGAGAAGCATCGCAAGCTGCGTACTCTGCGCCAGCTCTACCCGGACGTAGACGTCAAGCTGCTGAACAAGCGCGACTACCTGCGCCTGCTGGCGAAGTACGGCTTCGGGCCGCCGTCGCCGCGGAGCATCGAGGGTGTCCACCGCGTGCTCGTGAGCGCGCCGCAACTCCGTCGACGCGTGAAGGAGCTGGGCGCCCAGATAACTAAGGACTACGCGGGCCGGACGCCCGTCCTCGTCGGCGTGCTCAAGGGCGTCGCCTGCTTCATGGCCGACCTAATGCGCCAGATCTCCCTGCCCGTCGCCATCGACTTCATGGCGATCTCCTCATTCGACAACGTCAACGGTGGCTACGTCCGCATTCTGAAGGACCTGGACGAGAGCATCGACGGGCGCGACGTGCTGCTGGTGGAAGACATCGTCGACACGGGGATGACACTGAACCATCTGCTGACGTACCTGCGGGCGCGCAAGCCGGCGACCCTCAAGGTGTGCACGCTTCTCGATAAGCGGGCGCGACGCCTGGTCGACGTGCCGCTGGACTACGTGGGCTTCGAGATTCCGGACGAGTTCGTCATCGGTTACGGTCTGGACTACCGGCAGTTGTACCGGAATCTGGGGTTTATCGCCACGTTGAAG
>JBGQNJ010000158.1:0-4217 GCA_041501065.1 Dehalococcoidia bacterium | reverse complement strand
CTGGCGGCGCTCGAATCGCAATCGGATGGCCGGCGGGCCAGTCGACGACCCGACGCCGAGCAGTTGCCGCTCCTGGCGCCGCCCTCGCTGCTCCTGGGCGAGCTGGCGGGACTCGAAGTCGACGCTATGACGCCGCTGGAAGCGATAACGAAGCTCTACGAGCTGCGAGAGAAAGCCAGAGAAGACGGCGCCAGACCCGACTCTAGTTCCTGACGATGCCGCTCACGCCCACCTGGTAGGACTTTCCCTCCAGCGCCAGGTCTGCCTGGATGCGGCCGGCGCCATCCCAGTGGGCATATGCGCCGTCAGGCAGATCGTCGGCGGTGGTCATCAACCGGCTCTTGACCGCGTCCGGCGACATCGGCGGACCTTTCGATAATATCAGAGCCACTGCCCCCGCAACGAGGGGGGCGGAGAAAGAAGTGCCGCTGCCCAGGGCGTACGGCTGGCCGCTCACGCACGACCACCCGGGTCCGCAGAACTTCGTCGGCAGCGTGCTGGCTATGTCGACGCCGGGCGCGGTAACGGTTACCTCCGGCCCCCAGTTGCTGAAAGAAGCCTTGGTGTCGGGGCTCCGGTGGTCGGTGGCTGAGACGGCAATTACGCTTTCGTCGCGTGCCGGGAAAGTGACGACCGCCTCGCCGGAATTGCCCGTCGCCGCCACGATGACCACGCCGTAGCGGTCGTGCGCCTCGGCGATGGCCGCGCGGAGCGTCAGCGAGTCCTCGTCCGCGCCGAAGCTCATGTTGATGACCTTGGCGCCGTTCTTCGCCGCGTAGAGTATGCCCTGCGTCGCCGCCAGGGCGGTGCCCGCGCCCTCGCAGTCTAGTACCTTCACCGGCAAGATCGTCGCGTTCGGCGCCATGCCCGTCACGCCGATGGCGTTATTCCCCTTCGCCGCCGCGACGCCCGCGACGAAGGTGCCGTGGCCGTTGTCGTCGCCTATCTCGCTGTTCGGTGCCGCATGAGCTCCGGCACAGGCGATACTGCTTTCGGCGAAGTTGCAGCCGTGCGTGTCATCGACGCAGCCGTTGCCATCGTCGTCGATGCCGTTGCCCGCGATTTCCCCAGTGTTCGTCCAGACGTTGTCTTTCAGGTCTGGGTGCGTCACGTCCACTCCGGTGTCGAGAACAGCGATGATGACGCCAGGCTTGCCCGTCTCCACGTCCCAGGCCTTGGGCGCGTTAACGAGGTCGTAGTACCACTGCTGCCGACCGACGTAGAAGGGGTCGTTGGGGATCATCTGCGTTCGGAAGATGACGTTCGGCTCGGCGTACTCCACCTGTGGCACGGAGTCGTAGCGACGGGCCGCTTCCTCCAGCGATAGTCCGGGTTCCACGGCTACGCGCGACACTTCCAGCTCACCGATCTCGCCCACCTCCGTGGCACCGACCACTCCGTTCACGACTCGTCGCCCGAGAGGCAACATCGGTTGGCGGTACTTGACGAGGAGCTCGCCCGGCGCGGCGTCCAGCGGATTGCTGCGTCCAGTGGCGACGTTGGGATGATTTGTCAGGGGATTGCAGACTGGCGCCAGAGCGAGATACGCCGCCAGCAGCATAGCAGGGAGGGCGATGAGGAGGGCTGTGCGCCTGCAACCCTTCATCGGGCGGCGCCACGAGTTGACAGTATATCTCGGCTCATGTGACGTACCTTACATCGGAGCAGTCGGATGGGCAAGAGGTTGCCTGTGCTAGAATGGCGTCGATGAACCACCCCAGCGCTATCCAGAAACTGCCGCCCCAGGTCATCGGCAAAATCGCCGCTGGCGAGGTCATCGAGCGACCGGCCTCCGTGGTCAAAGAGCTCGTGGAGAACTCGCTCGATGCCGCAGCCCGTCTCATAACCGTCGAGATCGGCAGGGGCGGGCTCGACCTGATCAGGGTCAGCGACGACGGCGGCGGCATCGCCCCGGACGAGCTGCCGCTGGCCTTCGAGCGCCACGCCACGAGCAAGCTTCTGACCGAGCAAGACTTGGAGCGCGTCGCCACACTGGGCTTTCGCGGCGAGGCGCTCCCCAGCATCGCCGCCGTGGCGGAGGTCGAGGTCGCCTCGCGTCTCGCTACTGCGGCGTCGGGCGCCATGCTGCGACTCAAAGAAGGCGAGGTCGTCGAGCAGGGCGAAAAGGGGATAGCGGCCGGCACCATTATCGCCGTCAGAGGCCTGTTCAGGCGCCAGCCTGCCCGGCTCAAGTTCCTGCGCTCGCCCGCCGCCGAGGCCGCCCAGATCGCCGGCGTCGTCAGCCATTACGCGCTTGCCTACCCGGAGGTGCGCTTCGTGCTCCTCGTCGACGGGCGTCTCACGCTGCAAACCCCCGGCAACGCCGATCTCCGCGATGCGGCGGCCGGTGTCTACGGGCACCAGGTCGCGCAGGCGCTATTGCCGCTGCCCGTTGACGCAGGGGCGATCGATCCGCCTGCGGTCATCGGTCTCGTAGGTGAGCCAGGCCTGTCGAGGGCTAACCGCAACTACATAACGCTGTTCATTAACAGGCGCTGGGTGCGCAGCCGGACGCTGACGTACGCTGTCGAAGAAGCGTACCATGGCTTTCTCATGACCGGCCGCCACCCGCTCGCCATCGTCGACATCCGCCTGCCCGCCGGCGACGTCGATGTCAACGTCCACCCGTCGAAGCTCGAAGTCAGGCTGCGCAATGAGCGCGAGGTGTTCGCCCTCCTCCAGCGTCAGGTGCGACGCACGCTGACGCAGAGCGCGCCGTTGCCCAACGTCTCTGCGATGACCTGGGCCGGCGGGCCGCGCCGGTCGCCACTCACGCCGCGCTTCGAGCCTGCGCCGCTCGCCCTGGAGACGGCGCTACCCGCACCCGCCGCTGAGCAACCACGACTGGCGCCGCCCGCGCCCGTCATGCGAGCGCTTGGCCAGGTCGGGATGGTTTACATCGTCGCCGAGGGCCCCGAAGGGCTGTACCTCGTCGACCAGCACGCTGCCCACGAGCGTATCCTGTTCGAGCGCTTCCTCGGCACCGGCGGCACCGCGGTCGACGCGCAGGGACTGCTGGAGCCGGTCGCCGTCGAGATCGCGCCGCGTCAGCAGGCGTTGCTGGCGGAGATGGCGCAGGAGCTGTCGGAGCAAGGCTTCTCGCTGGAGCCGTTCGGCGAGGGAACGTACCTCGTGCGGTCCGTTCCCGCCGTGCTCAAGGACAAGGACGTTGCGACGACACTCGTCGAGTTCCTGGACGCCCTTGCCCGCGAGGAGGCCGCGGCCGACCGGCGGCAGCGCGTCGCGATGTCGCTCGCCTGCCACGCTGCCGTCCGCGCCGGGCAGTCGCTAAGCCAGGAGGAGATGCGGGAGCTGCTGCGTCAGTTGGAGCAGACGGAGAACCCTCACCACTGCCCGCACGGCCGGCCGACGATGATCCACATGAGCGCCGACGCGCTCGCCCGCGAGTTCCGACGTCGCTGATGCCGAGCGGCGTCCGTGCGCCGGTGCTCCCTTGCGGCCCGACGCTACACTGCCCCAAGCCGTACTAGGTTGCGACACAGCTATCCCTCGCCCGCATTCCTAAGGGTTTTCCCCTAAAGGATTCCCCTACTGCCGCCGAACATTACTATGGCAGGCCTTGCGCTTGCCCCGTCAAACACCCTTCAAATGATAGGAAAGGACCTGCGGCGTCGATGTCCATGCGACCGAATCGGGCGATCGGAACAGCGGGAGTCCACTCCGGCGGAGTAGCCGGGTCGCTCCTCATGGCCGCGGGCGTGGCTTTCCTCATCTTCTCCTCGGCGCTGTTGTTGGGCGAGGGCCCGGTCGCGGGCAGTGAGGAACCGCTCGTCCGTTCTTCCGGCGGCTCGCAGACCGGCGACACCATAGTCCTGCTGGAAGCCAGCGGGCACTCCTTCGACACGGCCGACGCGCGTCTCCTGCGGCTGGATAAGGCGCCTGTCGCACCCGCCGTCGTCGCGCAGCCGCCGCTGATGCCCGCCGAACAGCCGGCCGCCGAGCCGGTCGTCGCCCAGCCTTCGCCGACGCCGTCTCAGCCGCTTCCTGTCGTCGCTCCCGTGCAGCCGGCACCCACGTCGACGCCACTGCCGCCGACTTCGACGCCGTTGCCGCCGCCAACCGAGCCGCCACCTCCGCCGGCGGCCCAACCGGCGACGCTCACCACCTTCGAGGCGGACATCCTGGCGGGAGTCAACAAGGAGCGCGTTGCCGCTGGCCTGGCGCCGCTACAGATCGACGGTGCACTCGTCGCCGTT
>JBGQNJ010000157.1:0-4272 GCA_041501065.1 Dehalococcoidia bacterium | reverse complement strand
CGCGCGGTTTGACGCGAACACGGACTCGGCGGCCACCCCCGCGCCCGTCATTCCGGACAAGAACCTCATCGCCGACCAGACGGCGATCTCGCGGAGGGTCGAGCGGGGGCCCCGCCCAACGTGGATCAGGACAAGGGCGTGATTGGTGAGGAAATCCCAATGAGTCATATTTTCCTCCTCCAAGGGGCTTGACAAGGCCGATAAAGGAAGTAGAATACAGGCGATGAATAACAGGTGCTTGATTTCAGGGTTATCGGTTTCATGGTACGCCCATCCTGCATCAGTATAACTGGTCTTTGCTATCGAGAACCATTGTTCACCTATCGCGCCCCAAAGTCAAGATGTTGGGGTGGCCAACAAGCGGGAATTGTGAAAACGATCAGGAGAACCGGAACCGCCGTGTATAGGAGATCTCTGGGGCCTTCCAATCAGGATGATTCGGAGCCCGTCGCCGTGGCTAGTGATCTAAGTCACCAGTCGATGCGGGGCGGCGCGGGCGTCAGTCGTGACCGGGCCTGTGGGGAGCGGCGACGGGCGATCTGAGGAGAATCCGGCACGGGGGCTAGGATCGCCTTCTCCGGCCCCGCGGGCCCGGCCGATTGGGCAGCGGTCGTGCTCCACAATGCCACGCGCCAGGTGAAGATTACCAGGATCGCGCCATCAGCCGCCGCCGGGCTTCTTCGCGCTGCATCTCCGTTCCTTCGGGTGTTCACCCCCAAATCCGCGATATAATGTGCCTGATAGGGCTTCCCCGCCTTCGGCCTTAACGCCGACTGCCGATAAACCATTTGTGGGCGATCTCGCGTCCCACGACCACGGTGATTAAAATATGAAGCCGAAGAACCCATCGGGGGCTAAAGGCGGGCAGGGAGTACGCGCACCTAAGGACCCTCCAGCGAAGCAGAACCGGCGCGGGACACCTTTGCCCAACGCCCTGGCGCGCCTCATCGGCGCCATGCTCGGCATCTCGCCCAAGCAGGCGAAACGCCCGGCCGCCGGGACACCCGCTGAGCCCGAGGCTGCCCCCGTCGAGCAGGAAGTGGAATTGCCGATGCCTGAGATGAACGCTCTACCGCCGGAGGGGCCGGAGGAGACCCCTCGCGAGGAGGAGACTGCCGGCAGCACGGAGCAAAGGGAGATGCCGGCCAGCGAGTCCAGTGAGGTCGCCCGTCGCGCCGCCGATATCCTGGCGAAGGCCCTGTCCGAAGCAGAGGCCCTGCTTACGAGCGTCGCGCCCGAGCCCGAAGGCGGGCCGCCCGGCGAAGAGTCGAGGCCTCCGGAGCCGCCCCCGCCACCGGCTCCGAGTGCGCTCGACCAGATGCAGGAGCTACTGCGCACCCTCACCGAGCACTTCGACCGTTCCCTCGACCGCGTGGCTGACGAACGCCGCGTCCTCATCGACGAGGCGCAGTCAGCGGGACGCTCCGCGCGCGAGCAGACGGAACGGGCGCTCGACCGCATGGAGCAGGAACGTCGCTTCCTGACGGAGCAGGTGGCGACGCTGGCGCGGACGCTGGAGCGCATGGAGCACCGCCTGGACGACCTGTCGCGCGCCGTGCTGGAGTCGCGCCGCGTGCCCATCACCGTCGCCATCGAGGAGGAGGCACCGCCGCCGCCGCCCGAGGAGACCGAACCGGCGTTCGTCCCCGACGGCGAAGGGTTGACGCTCGTCATCTCCGCCGTGCCCGGCTTCCAGGGGCTGATGGAGGTGCAGCGCGCCCTCACGCGCATCCCGGCGATCGAGGGAGCATCGGTGGAGCGCTACTTCGACGGCGAGGCGCGAATCGTCCTCACGCTGCGCGAGTCGATCACGGCCGGCCGGCTGCTGGAGGCCCTGACGCAGGCGACGGGACAGCAATTGCAGCTAGAGGAATCGCGGCCGGAGGCGATGCGGATACGCGTCCGCTTCCAGGGCGCAGCGACCTGACCCATCGCCCTTGACGACTTCTACCGCGGCCGCGCCAGGGCGTTGGCTATCGCCTCGATGTGCTCCGGGCCGCTGCCGCAGCACACGCCGATAAGCTTCACGCCTATTCCCGCGACCCACACCGCGTACTCCGCCATCTTCTCCGGCGTGCCGTCGTAGACGACGCTCTTGCCGTCGGAGACAGGGATCCCCGCGTTGACCTTGGCGATGACCGGCATGCTCGACGCGGCGTCGATGAACTGCTGAAACAGCGTCTGGTAGCCGGTCAGGCCCAGGCCGCAGTTGGCGCCGACGGCCAGCAGCCCCACCTCGTCGCCCTTCGCCATGAGCTGCGCCGCCGTCACGCCCATCATCGTCCGCAGGCCGGCCTCCGGTTTGCCCGTGTCAAACGACATCGTTACGGCGATTGGCAACTTGGAGACGCTGCGTGCGCCGTCGACGGCTGCCGCGACCTCGTCGAGATCGGCCATCGTCTCCACGTGGAAGAAGTCGACGCCGCCCTCGTCCAGCGCCTTCGCCTGTTCCGCGAAAGCGTCTCGCAGCTCGTCGGCGGTGACCTCGCCCATTACCAGCATCTTGCCGCTGGGGCCCAGCTTGCCGGCGACGGAGACGGTAGTGCCGGCTTCGCCCCTGGCGATGCGAGCGGCAGTCAGGTTGACTTCGCGCACCTTCTCGCCGAGCCCGTACTTCGCCAGACGGAAGCGGTTGCCGTTGAACGTGTTCGTCTCGATGACCTGCGAGCCGGCGTTGATGTAGTCGCGGTGGCAGCGGGCGACGGCCTCGGGCGCCAGCAGGTTCAGCCACTCGGAGAGGTCCGATGCCTCTTTGCCGGCCTTCACCATCTCCGGCGCCAGGTATGTGCCCTTGGAGCCGTCATAGACCGTGGGGCGGTCGAACTTGGGGACAGCCATCGTCCACCTCCCTATCGCGAGATTCCCAGGAACGAGTATACCGCATCGTCCTCCAGGCTGGCGACGACGAGGTCCGCACGCGCCAGGGCATTTGGCTCACGCCCTGCGGCCAGCCCTATGCAGCGCATGCCCGCCCGCTTCGCTGCCTCGACGCCGCCGGGCGCGTCCTCGATGACGACGCAGTCCTCCGGCCGCTCGCCCAGGCGTTCCGCCGCGAGGAGATAGCCCTGCGGGTCGGGCTTGCCGCGCTCCACGTCCTCTTCGGCGACAAGCGCGTCGAAGGCGTCGCTGAGCCCGAGCGCGTCGAGGAGCGTCTCCACGTTCCGTCGCGGCGCCGACGATACAACGGCCGTCTTCACGCCGCCGGCGCGCAGTCGCCGCACGAGGGCGACGGCGCCGGGCAGCGGCTGGACCTTGCCGCGGATCGCCTCGCGAAAGAGGACCTCCTTGCGTAGGCCCAGCTCTGTCAGGCGCTCTGGCGGCATGTCGCCCAGGTTCGCGCGCAGGATGTCGTCGTTTCGCAGGCCGAAGGTGCGGCGGAACTCCTCGTCGCTCAGGTCCTTGCCCAGACCGGCAAACAGCGCCCGCCACGCCTGGTAGTGGAAGGGCGCCGTATCGACGAGCACGCCGTCCATGTCCCAGAGAACGGCCGTTACCACGTCAAGCTCCATCTCTGAAGTGTCGAATGATGGGAGCGTAGCACAGGGAGACTGCAGCGTCGATGCTGGCAGCTTCGAAGAAGCCATTTGACGGACGTTGACTTTAAATGAGGGTCGGGGATAATCTCTAGTTTGCGCGAAATTGCACAAGTGCCCTCGGCTTCATGCCCAACCACAATGGGTGCCGGCCTGGGGTGAGGGGTGGCATTGGAACAGCGCCGGCTGCGAGAAAACGAGTCTACCGTTCAAAGCCAAAGGAGAGATGCTAGATGACCAGTTCCAACAATAAGACGCACTGGCCAAAGAACCGATACCTCGAGGTCTATAACAGATCAGTCGACGACCCTGAAGGCTTCTGGGCCGACGAAGCCCGCAAGCTTGACTGGTTCAAGACCTGGGACAAGGTGCTCGAATGGAACGAGCCCTTCGCTAAGTGGTTTGTGGGCGGCGAACTCAATGCTTCCTACCTGTGCGTCGACCGCCACGCCAGCGGTCCGACACGCAACAAGGTCGCCTACTACTTCGAGGGGGAGCCGGGCGACACGCGAGCCATCACCTACGCCCAGCTCTACCGCGAGGTCAACCAGGCCGCCTCTATGCTCAAGAAGCTGGGCCTCGGAAAGGGCGATAAGATCGGTATCTACCTGCCGATGATCCCCGAGCTGCCGATCATAATGCTCGCCTGCGCGCGACTGGGCGTCACTTTCACGGCGGTCTTCTCCGGCTTCACCGCCCAGGCGGTCGCCGACCGTTTGAACGACCTGGAGGCCAAGGT
>JBGQNJ010000156.1:0-4275 GCA_041501065.1 Dehalococcoidia bacterium | reverse complement strand
GAGGCCCGCGTTCTGCTTCCTCGCCGTCGCCTACGTGATAGAGGTGGTCTATTTCCTCGAATACAACGTGCCCGATATCTCCGTCTTCTTCCTCCCGGCGCACCTGATATTCGCGGTCTGGATCGCTTTCGGCGTGCGCCTGCTGCTCGCCAGTGCGAGAGCCCTCGCGCCGCGACGGTGGATGGCGCGCGCGGCCGTCTCCCTCACCTTCTGCGCCGTCTTCGCGGTGCCTCTGTCGGTTCAGCTAGCAAACGGCTGGTCGCAGAACAACCATGCCGACGACACCACCGTCAAGGACTTCTACAGCAACGTCTTCCAGGCCCTCCCCAGCGATAGCATGCTCCTGGGCCGGCCCGGCGTGCCCGGGTTCGACCTCTTCCACCATTACCTCATCGGCGCTTCTCGGCCGGACGTCGACGTTCCGCAGCTCAAGAGCCCCTATGGCGTCGCCGTGTCCGAGCTGGAGGGCCGGCCCCTCTTCTTAACTTTGAGTCCGGACAGCAGCAGCCTTCACCAGCAGTTGCCGGAAGGCCTGTGGTTTGTCCCGGTCATTGCAGCGCCGTCGTCGTACGTATCCTGGCTCGGCGGACACCCGCTGACGCTATACGAGGCGCGCACCCGGCCGCCCGCGTTCATCGTCGAAAGCGCCCGGCCGCAGCACGTCGTGGGGCGGGAGATGGACGGCGTCCGGCTCCTCGGATTCGACCTCGACCGGACGCAGGTTGCCGCCGGCGACACCTTGCATCTGAGGCTCTACTGGCGGATCGACAAGCCGCCCGCCCTCGATCTGTACAAGGTATCGCTGACGCTGGGCGACGACCGCTACCGCGAGATTCACACCCTGGGCTTCGGCCTGATCAGGCAATTCCGCGCGGAGAACCAGCTAACACCCGGCGCCACAATACTGGAAGACTACCGCCTCGTCGTCATGTCCAGCCTGCCGCCCGGACAGCACACGCTCCGTCTTTCAACCTGCGACTTCGGACCTCTCGGCTCGCGCGCCGAGGACGGCGTCGACCTCATCGACGTCCTCGTCACCCGATAAGCACGACGCGGCGGGTGCCGCCGGAAGCGCGTCGACCGCAGGGAAAACCTCGGGAAAAGAGCGATTGACACCTATGCCCGCCCCGTGCAGAATGCGCGAAAGGATGTCGCGCGTTGCGGCGCACCCTTGAGCGAACACCCCGCCGAGACAGTTGCGGTAGGATGCTGAACCGATCGTTGGGAGAGGCAAGACGGCCCCGCGCGAGCCAAATGCGCCGTGTCCGGCGCCCGCTGGGCCGACCAGTCCGGCTCCTCGGTATGCGCCTGTCCAGGCGACTCCTCATCAGGCTCTGCCGGCTCGGCCAGCTAGCCTGCATCCTCATGAGCCTGTCCGGCTTCATCCTCACCTTCACTTCCGCACCAAACGCTGAGGCGCAGGGCGGCTGCCAGAGCGTCTGCATGGGCGAGAATGCAAGCGAAGGCGCCTGCACCTGGTGCGAGCGACTCGAACACGGCACGGGCAGCGGCGGCATGGCGGCCGGCTCCCTACTGGTGCTGGCCGGCCTCGGTGGCGCCATCTCGCTCGGGCAGCTATGCCACGGCCTCGAGCAGGGCGGCGGTGCCGGCGTCCCGCTAAGCGGCGGCGAACAGCAAGGCGGAGGCTACACCCTCCCCGATCCCGGTACCCTGACGAACTTCCTCAACAGCCTCGGCCTCACCAACGCCGACGGTACCCCGGTAGACGCCAACTCGGTATCGTCCGCCCTCGATCAGATGACAAGAGACCAGCAAGAGGGCGGCGGTGCGCCCTCGAAAGGGCCCTATCTCGGCGGCTTCGGCACTCGGGCGGCGGGTGACGCAGGGGGGGAGCCGGCCGCGGAGAGCGGAGGCGCGAGGGTGGGCCCCGAAGGCAGCACGGAGTCAGTGCCGGGGCAAGTCGAGGGCGAGACCTTCCGGGGCGTGACGCCCGAAGGCGGCCCGCCACAGGCCCCGACGACCGACGAGGCGCGCAACCGCTGGCAATTGCTGGGCGCGGACGCCGATGGCCACATATACGACGCCAACCACAACCACATCCTCAACATCGACGCGAACGGGAACGTGACCGATCTGAGCAATCGGCCGGTATCGCGCATCGAGCGAGACCCCGGATACGGCACCATCAATCATTACGTCGACGCGGACGGCAACCGGATCACGAGCACCCCGAGCATGGGGCTCGTCGACATGGACACCTATAAGCAGGTAGACGGGCCGAAGCCCACCGGACCGGAGAGCCGCCTCAGCGGCGAAGTCGCGGCGCGGTGGACAGCGGTAGGCGCCGGGCCCGGCGGCGAGATGCGCGCCCCTGACGGGAGCGTCATCGGCCGGATCGGCACAGACGGGAGCATGACGACGCACGACGGGAGGCCTATCAGCGGCACCTCGTTCCAGGACGGAGGACGCCTCGGCTGGTTCAACACTGCGGACGGACAGCACTGGGCCTGGGATGAGGCAACCGGGCAGTACCGGGCCTCCGACATGCCCGACGGTCAACCATTCCGCCCCCTGTCGGAAGCCGAGTGGAACCGCATCGACAAGCAACGGGCCCCAACTATTGATGAATCCGTTCGTCCTCTTCCACCCGGCGAGGTCAAACCGGGTACTCAGGTAGAGGGAGGGGAAGGAGAGAGGCACTTCTCCCCTGAACTCCAGGAGGCGATGCGCGCCGGCACGAAGGCTTCCGAGCGCGCACCGACAGGCCCAGAGGGTGTAGAGGGAGTCGAAGGCGAGAGAGGGTCTGAGAGCGTGAAGGGCGAGGAGGGCCCCAGAGGCGTCGAAGGTGGGGAGGCTGAGGACGGCTCAAAGACAACGACCCGCGAGACGGGCCAGGGCGGTGCGGGAGCGGAGAGCGGAGAAGGCGGGGAGAGTCGCGCCGGTGGCGGCGAGGATGAAGGCGGTGCGCGACCGGCCGGAGAGACTTCCCGCACAGGAGGCACCGAGAGCGAGGGCACAGGGGCGCGCACTCCCACGGGCGCAGGCGCAGGCGCGGCGGCGCAGCAAGAAGGAGCGCGCCCTGCCAGCGCAGCGGGAGAAGCCCCGGCCGGCGCTCGGCCATCTGCCGAGCCGGCGCCGTCGCAACCGGCTGAGGTGCCGCGACCAGCCGCTGCGGAAGGCGACGCGCGCGCCGCTGCCGCCGAGCCGGCACGTGCCGCCGCTCCCGACGCAGAAGCGACGCGCCCGGCCGAGGGGGGCGGAGGTCTTGCCGGTAGCGCCTTCAACCGCTACATGGACGTGCAAAACGTTGAGCAACGCTACCAGGAGCACATCACTGCCGGCATGTCACCGGCGGAGGCGTTCAGCCTCGCGGTCGCCCAGACGGGCGCCGGCAACCTCGCCAGCGACCTTGCGCCGATACCGGGCGTGACCAACCCGCTGTCCGGCGCCGCGCTCAGCTCGCTCCTGCCGGGCGCGATGAGCAACGTCATGCCCGACCAGGCGATCCAGAGCTGGGTAGGCACCGGCTACGGCGCTCTAAGCGCCCTGGGCGAGAGCATCGGCACGAGCGCGTACGCGGGCGAGCTGGACACGAGCGCCTTCGACCGCTTCGCCGAAAGCGTTGCGAACCGGCCCGGCGCGGACCCATTCTCCGGCTGGGCTCAGGCGTCGCAGCTCGTGGGCGAGGAGTCGGCGCGGACGGACGGCGGCAACCTGCTCAGCGACCTCCAGCAGATACGCGACACTGGCGCCGGCGTCGACGTCGCCAACGAGGCGATGAGCGACTTCCAGCAGCAGGTCGACGAGGGGGAATACGGCTCGCCGCTACAGGGCATCAACTACCTGACGCAGGCAGCGGCGGAGGTCGTCGCCGACCCGACGACGACCGTCGGCCAGTTCGTCGACGATGTGAAGAACATCTATAACTACGGCCCCGGCGACAACTTCTGGAACGACTCGCTCAATCAGACTGTGGACGTGATCAAGAACACGCCCGTCGCGGGGACTATCTACGACGGCTATCACCAGGTATTCCAGGGCATCACCGACCAGGGCGCCGGCAACTTCGCCGGCGAGATGGCGGAAGGGGCCTATGCCCTCGGCCAGGAGGGCTGGAACGCCGGCGTCGAAAGCGCGAGCAACGCGGCGAGCTCGGCCTACGACTACGTGCGGAGCTGGTTCTAGGAGAAGAAGTTGCCCGCCTACGTTCTGACTCACGAGCAAATACGGACGGCCCTCGACATGGCAGGGATCGAAATGGGCGCGGGCTCGCCGCTGGCCGCCCTGCCGGAGTCGTCTCGGGTTCTCCAGCCG
>JBGQNJ010000155.1:0-4286 GCA_041501065.1 Dehalococcoidia bacterium | reverse complement strand
GAGACCACTTCATCAGCCAGCCGTCGACCTTCGACGAGGAGCTGTTTCAGCGCTATAAGGACGACCCGCGCGTCCTCGCCTGGTGGCTCGACGACGAACCGCTGCACATGGCGGTAAGAAGCATAACTACCCCGGAGCCAAGCTACGACGCCATCGCTCAGGTGTACCGCGAGCACAAGAGCCAGACGAGCCGGCCGTTTTTCATCACCGAGGCCGCGCTTCAGGATGTCGGGCCCTGGTGGGAGCGTTTCCTCAACCTGGGCGACATCGCCAGCACGTACCTCTACCCGAAGACCGTTAGCTGGGACGGCTCCTGGAATGATACCGCGGACGCCGTGAGGTCGATGGTCGAGGCCGTGGACGGCAATAAGCCCGCCTGGTTCGTCCCGCAGGCCTGGATGGGCGTAGACATGTGGGTGTACCCGACGCCCCTGGAAGAGAGGGCGCAGGTCTACACGGCGATCATTCACGGGGCCACGGGCCTGCTGCACTTCGCCTGGGATAGCTGCACTCTGCGCGCCTGGGACGGCAACATCTACGGCGGAATTCGTCCTGATGTGAAGGCGGCCCTGCCCGATTGCCCGAACGGTGCCGTCATCGGTGAGGACCAGGCGGCGCAAGCCCGCGAGCTGTGGGACTCGCTGGATGCGTCGAAGGGCGGCGTGAACGGGGAGATCGAAGAGTTGAGGCCCATCATCCTGTCGCCGACGTCGAGTCAGCCGTATTTCGTCTACGTCGACGCTGCGGCGCGCTCGGAGGCACCCGTCCGGACCATGATGAAGCACTACAACGGCGACTACTACCTGCTCGCCGTCAACATCGACAGCGTCGCAGTCGACGCCAAGTTCGTGCTGCCGTTTGTCGTCGAGGACGCGGAGGTTATGTTCGAGGACAGGGCGCCCGCTTCGTACTCGGGATTCGCGATGACGGACGAGTTCTCGCCGTTCGACGTGAACGTGTACAGGATCACCCCCGCCGGATGAGCCCGCGACCTAGAATCGGGGGAAGCCCACGGCGAGCTTCGCCAACGTCGGGTGCTCGACGGTAAAGCGCAGCTCGAGGAGATAGAGGATCTTGCCCACGTCCTTTAGCGCCCCCAGTGGGCTCTCGCGCCCTTCGAAGACCTCCACCAGCTCGTGCCGGACGTCCTTGAGGTAATCGCCGGAGGAGCTGGTGTCGACGGTCTCCTCGAGGTACCTGATGATCTGCTGGTACTCTTCTTTGTCCAGCCAGACGCTCTGACAGGTCGAGCAAACGTCGACGGCGACATCTGACTCGCCGTAATGGACCGTGGTCATCGGATGCCCGTCCTTGGGACAAGAATAGCGCTGTTGCTGTCGCGCCCGGAACTTGTCGATGTCCTTCCACAGGTCCACGTTGAGCCAGTGGTAGTCACCGTCGTCTTCCCTATCCTTCAGCACCCGCAGCTCGTCTTTATCGACCCAGGTGCCCTGGCAGTTTGGGCAACGGTCGATGCGGATGCCGCCCACGTCGACGCCTTCGAGGGTCTGGTGGCATTTCGGGCAGTTCATGGATGTCTCCAATCTAGACGCTCAGGCCGACGGCGGTCTCGCCTGGCAATCTTCGGTCAGGATGCGGGCGTTGTCAAGTGAGTATTCCGCGACGCCGCACGTTGCTTTCTTCCGGCAGGTGAGCGTATAACCAATGAGGCTAAACTATGGGCACTCGGGACGCCGTGATAGCGTTCACAATCGCAACCAAAGAGGGGGTTAGTGCATATGACAGACGTAGGAATACCTGAGGAGCTGAAGGACATCATCAAGGGGGCGATAGCCGGACTTACGGGATTCGTGGATAGCGACGTCCTGCCGCTCGAGGCGAAGTACAAGGAAATCCTCCACGATGAGCGGAAGCTGTTCGGCGAAGACGGACTGCTGGCGCCGGAGATCCGTGAGGCGCGCGACGGCATCCGCCAGAAGTCGGCGCAGGCGGGCTTCTACGCCATGATGGCGCCGGAGAGCGTCGGCGGCGGCGGCCTGCCGTGGACGGTAGGCCCGTTCCTGCTGGAGGCGTTGAACCGCAAGTACGGCCCCGGTCGCATTTTCATCAGTTGGGCGGCCGCCTTCCTGAGCACGCCGCTGCTCGCCAGCTTCGTCGACGGCCCATCGCACTTGTTCCTGCAGGCCGGCCAGGCTATCCGCGATGAGGTGCTGCCGGACGTGCTGGAGGGCAAGAAGACGGTCTGCTTCGCTGTCACAGAGCCGGGCGCCGGCTCCGATCTCTGGGGCCTGAAGACGAAGGCGAAGCGCGACGGCGACGAGTGGGTAGTCAACGGCTCCAAGCAGTGGATCACCAACGCGCCCTACTGCGACTACGCCGCTGTCTTCGCGATAACGGATGAAGAGGCGTTCGCCGCGCACAAGGGCGGACTGACCTGCTTCCTGCTCGACGCGAAGGCGCCGGGGTTCACCAAGGACAGGCCGGAGCGCATTATCGGCCACCTGTCCAGCGACTGTGGCGGCTTCACGATGGATGACGTGCGCGTCAGGAACGATTACATGATCGGCACCCTGGGTGGCGCTTTCCAGATCGCGATGTTCGGCATCTCCGAGGGACGCATGGGCATGGCCGGCGCTTGCCTGGGGCTCGCGCAGTGGGCGCTCGACCGCTCGCTGGAGTACGCCAAGGAACGCAAGACCTTCGGCGTCCCACTGGCGGAGCACGAGGCACTCCAGTTCATGATGGCCGACATGGCGATGGAGATCTTCGCGACCAAGTACGCGATCATCCAGACGGCGAAGATGCTCGACGCGGGCGAGATCCCGGTCAAGGAGATCTGCATCTCCAAGGCGCTGTCGATTGAGATGTGCCAGCGGACCTACGACAGGGCGATCCAGATTCACGGCGGCATGGGCCTCTCCAGCGAGCTAATGCTGGAGGAGGGCTTCCGCATCGCCCGCACGGCGCGAATCCCGGACGGGACCTCGGAGATACAGCGGCGGACGATCTTCCGCCAGCTCCTCCGCGGCGACACAGCGTTCTAGACAAACAGACTAGAGAACGAAGACGTAGCCGGTGGTCCACCTTTGGCGGGCCACCGGCTACCTTTTCGCGTCGGACCGCATTTCTTCCACTCCTTTATTCCCCAACAGCAGTCTACCGCCCGCTGGGCGTTCTCAGGATTGACCCTTCTCGCGTAGTGTATCTACACTTAGCCGACCCCCGCGGCGAGGAACCCGCGAACGGCGGTCGGCAGCGGCTTGACGGAGCGGGCAGATGCCCATGACCGATCCCTGGCAATTCGTCGTCATATCCCACAGCCATTGGGACAGGGAGTGGTACGTGCCGTTCCAGACGTATCGCATCCGGCTCGTGGAGCTGATGGACCGCGTGCTGGACATGCTCGTCGCCGATCCGGAGTACAAGCACTTCATGACCGACGGCCAGGCGGTGCTACTGGAGGACTACCTCGTCGTGCGACCGGACCGGCGGCGGCTGATCACGCGCCTTGTGCGGCAGGGCCGGCTGCTCATCGGGCCGTGGTACGTCCTGCCCGACGAGTTCTTGCCGAGCGGCGAATCGCTCATACGCAACCTGCAGCGCGGCGTGCGGCTGTCGCGGGAGCTCGGCGGCGTCATGCCGGTTGGCTACTCGCCGGACGCCTTCGGCCACATCGCGCATCTACCGGCGATCCTCCGCGGTTTCGGGCTGGAGTACGCCGTCGTCTGGCGCGGCCTCGACGAGCGCGCGCGAAAGTCGGAGTTCATCTGGCAATCGCCCGATGGCAGTAGCGTCCTGACCTTGCACATGCCGCTCGGCTACGCCGCCGCCTGGCCGCTGCCGTCGGAGCCGAGGGAGATGGAAGCGAAGCTGTCCAGCCTTCGGCGAGAGCTGGCCCCGCGCGCGACCACCCGCTACCTCGCCATCATGAACGGGAACGATCATGCACCGCCGCAGCCGGACCTGCCGGCGTTGCTGAAACTCGCCAACTCCGTGAATTCCGAGGGCACGGTGATTCATGGCAACCTGCCACAGCTCATGGCGGCGATAAAGGCAGAGGTTGTAGAAAAGCGAATCGCCCTGCCGCGGTATCGAGGCGAGATGCGCAGCGGGCAGAGGGCGCACGTCTTGCCGGGCTCGATCTCGGCGCGAATGTGGGTGAAGCAGCGTAATCAGGAGTGCGAGGACCTGCTCGTCGACTGGCTGGAGCCGCTTGTCGCCTGGTGCGGCCTTCTTCGCGCGAGCCTTGGCAGGGTCTGGCGCGAGCCGCCGCTCCCCTGGGGGCCGTTCACCGGCTACCCAACCGCCCGGGCGTCGATATCGGG
>JBGQNJ010000154.1:0-4324 GCA_041501065.1 Dehalococcoidia bacterium | reverse complement strand
TCCAGGCCGAGCTCGCGCATGCGCCCCGGCGCGTGGTCCTCGACGAGGACATCGACGTCTTTGGCGAGCTCGCGGAAGATGCGCTTGCCGGTCGCGGTCGTCGGGTCGAGGGTGATGCCCAGCTTGTTCGTGTTCAGGTAGAGGAAGAGGCCGCTCTTCTCCGGGTGCGGCTCGTCGCCGGCGAAGGGGCCGCGATGGCGCGCGCGATCGCCGGCAAGCGGCTGCTCGTTCTTGATCGACTCGGCGCCGAGGTCGGCGAGGAGCTTGCCGCAGTGCGGCCCGGCGACCATGTCGCAGTATTCGAGGACTTTGAGGCCCTCAAGCGCTCTGTTGCTCAATGTTTTCGCCCTTGGTTCCGTGATGGTGGTTTTGTAGCCGTACGTTTCTGACTTAATCTAGCACAGGTCCGATTTGAACAAAAACGGGGCTTTCTCTCCGTCGACACGACGAACGGAGCGCACTTCGGTTTGACTTTATTCTCGGTCATAACCTACGGTTCGAGTGTCGACGGTAGCCCGCGACAGATATGGCAGATGCGAAAAACAGACGTTCATCCCCTTGACTACATCTTTCATCCGCGCTCGATCGCCGTCGTCGGCGTGTCGGGCAAGCCACGCGATTGGGGCGGCGGCAACATGTTCCTATCAGCGCTGCAGAAGTTCGGCTTCCCCGGACCGCTGTACCCTGTCAACCCGAACGTCGAAGAAGTGCTCGGGCTGCGCTGCTACCCGTCGCTGTCGGCAATTTCCGACCCCGTAGACCACGTGATTTCGAGCATTCCCGCCATGGGCGTGCCGCTACTGATGGACGATGCCGCTGCCAAGGGCGTCCAGTCGATTCACTTCTTCACCGCCGGCTTCCGCGAGACCGGCGAGCAGGACCGGATCGACCTGGAGCGCGAGGTGCAGGCGAGGGCGAAGGCCGCCGGCATCCGCCTGATCGGCCCCAACTGCATGGGCCTCTACTGCCCCGCTTCCGGTGTCAGCTTCGGCGGCGACTTCCCGAAGGAGCCAGGCAACGTCGCTTTCATCTCGCAGAGCGGCCTGAACAGCGAGGACCTCGTGCACAGCGCGACCCTGCGTGGCCTCCGCTTCAGCAAGGTGATCAGCTACGGGAACGCCACGGACCTCGACGAGAGCGACTTCTTCGAGTACTGCACGGTCGATCCGGACACCGAGATAGTCCTCTCTTACATCGAAGGCGTGAAGGACGGCAAGCGATTTCAGCGCGCACTCAGGGCCGCATCGGCCGTCAAGCCGGTGGTCGTACTCAAGGGCGGCCTGACCGACGCCGGCGACCGGGCGGCGCGCTCCCACACGGGCAGCCTGGCAGGCTCGCCGCAGATATGGGAGGCGCTCTGCCGGCAGATGGGCGTCGTCTCCGTGGAGTCGCTGGAAGAGCTGGTGGACATGGGGGTGACGTTCCGCTTCTTGAAGCCGCTGAAGGAACGCGGCGTCGCGATTATCGTCGTCGGGGGCGGCTCCAGCGTGCTGGCCGCAGACGCCGCCGAGCGCGTGGGGCTGAAGATACCGGCGCTATCGGAGGACGTTCAGGCGCAGCTACGAGCGTTCACGCCGCTCGCCGGCACGAGCATCCGCAACCCGCTGGACACCGTTGCCCTCGAAGACAGGGACGGACTGCACAAGACGGTCAAGATCGTGGGCGGCTCACCGGACATCGGCAGCATCCTCATTCTTCCGCGGCTCGACTGGTGGCTGGACCGCGTGCCGGACATCGACGCCATGGTGCGAGGAACGGTGGCGAAGATAAAGGAGGCCGCTGACGACAGTCCCGTGCCGATTGCGCTGGCCCTCCGCGTGCCGGAGAACGCGCGCGTCATGGGGGCATTCGAGAGGTTCTACGAGTACAGCGCTGAGGCCGGCCTACCCGTCTTCCCCGACTTCGAGCGGGCGCTTGCCGCGATATCCAGGTTCGTATGGTGGCAGGACGCACGGCAGGGCTGACCCCTAAGCGTTAGCCGAAGCCGCCTGCCCTCTTCTTCAGCCAGTCGTCTCCGGGCGGCAGCATGACGCCGCTGTGCTGCCGGCCGAGCCTGACCGCCCTCACGAATTGCTGCACCAGGTAGGGGTCGAACTGCGTCCCCGCCCTCTCGGCGATTTCATTGAGCGCCGCCGCCGGGTCGCGGGCCTGCCGGTAGGGCGAGTTGAGAATCATCGCGGTGTAGGCGTCCGCGATCGCCATGATGCGGGCTGAAAGGGGTGTCTCGTCGCCGTGCTTCCCCTTGAGATAGCCGTCGCCGTCCCAGCGCTCGTGGTGGAAGAGCACCGTCTCCAGCACCAGGTCATGCAGCCAGTGCGGCGAGGCGCGCAGTATGGCCCAATCCCGCAGCAGGTCGAAGCCTATCGACACGTGGGAGCGCAGTATGAGCAACTCAGCGTCGTTCAGGGGACCTTCCTTCGTCAGGAGATTGGGCGGGAGAGCGATCTTGCCAAGGTCATACACGTGGCCGGCGATCCACAGTGCACCGACCTCGTCGGCGGAGAGCTGCACACGCCGCGCCAGAGCGAGGGCATGCTGCGCGGCGAGTTGGGAGTGGAGGCCCGAGTAGCTGTCCCTGGTGTCGAGGTCGAGCTGCCACTGCTCGATCAGTCCCTTTATCTGGTCGCGCGTGCGCCGAGGCCAGATGGTGGACAGCGTATCGATGACACGCGAGTCGTCGGATGCGTACTGGTCTGCCAGGTTGGCGTTCAGGCCGTAGTTGAACCTATACACGGGCGCAGGTCTCCTACGTTAGTAACGGCACAAGCCACAATTCCCTTGAATAGCAAGCTGAATCTGCGGGGACGACGTTCCGCGCTGCAACGAGTCCGGTCTTGACCCGCCCCAGGGCGTCGGCGCACAATCATCACGCTGCCCCGCAAACGAAACCCGACGACAGATCGAAGGAGGAAGCCGCCATGGATGACGTTGCCGCTCTAGACGCCACTGCTCAGGCAGAGTTGGTCAGGCGAAAAGAGGTCAAGCCGATAGAGCTCGTGGAGAGCGCGATTGCGCGGATCGAGCGTGTCAATCCGGAGTTGAACGCCGTCATCACGCCGATGTTCGACATCGCGCGAAAGACGGCGTCCGAACCCCTGCCGGATGGCCCCTTCACCGGCGTCCCATTCGTCCTGAAAGACCTTCTGGCGACCTACGCGGGGGTCCGCATGACCTGGGGCTCGGCTTTCACGAAGGATTTCGTTCCGGACCACGACAGCGAGCTCGTGGTGCGGCACAAGAAGGCCGGCCTGGTCATCGTCGGCAAGACGAATACGCCGGAGTTCGGCCTCTTGCCGACGACGGAGCCGCACGCCTTTGGGCCCACTCGCAACCCGTGGAACACGAATCACAGCAGCGGCGGCTCCAGCGGTGGCTCGGCGGCCGCCGTCGCGTCGGGCATGGTGCCCTTCGCGCACGGCAACGACGGCGGCGGCTCGATACGCATCCCCGCCTCTTGCTGCGGCCTCTTCGGCCTGAAGCCGACGCGCGCCCGCAACCCGATGGGGCCGGACGTCGGCGATGCGATGAGCGGCCTCGTCGTCGAGCACGGACTGACGCGCTCTGTGCGCGACAGCGCCGCGCTCCTCGACGCGACGTGCGGTTCGGACATCGGCGACCCGTACTGGGCACCGCCGCGAGAGCGGCCGTACGTTCAGGAAGTGGGAACCGACCCGGGGAAGCTGCGGATAGCCTTTACCACCAACACGGCCGGCGGGACGCCTATCCATCCCGATTGCATCGCCGCCGTGCAGGATGCCGCCAAGCTCTGCGCCGACCTCGGGCATCATGTCGAGGAGGCGGCGCCCACGCTCGGCAACGACATGGTCACGCAAGCCTTCATGGTCGTCTTCGCGGCCGGCGACATCGAGACGATGGACGCGCTGGCGCTGCTGATGGGTCGCCAGCCGACCGAAGCCGACGTCGAGCCACTGACGTGGGCGATGACCGGGCTGGCGCGTGGGGCAACCGCGCCGCAGTACCTGCTATCAGTCACGGTGCTCCAGCGCTTCTCGCGCGACATTGCCCGCTTCTTCCTGGACTACGACATCCTGCTCACGCCGACGCTGGCGGAGCCGCCGCTGCCGCTGGGGACGCTGGAGTCGCAGCCGGACAACCCGCTCTTTGGCATCATCCGGGCGGCGCAGTACGTGCCGTACACGCCGCTCTGCAACATCACCGGTCAGCCGGCGATGTCGGTGCCGCTGTACTGGAGCGCGGAGGGCCTGCCGATAGGCAGCCACTTCATTGGGCGTTTCGGCGACGAGGCGACGCTGTTCCGTCTGGCGGCGCAACTGGAGCAGGCGCGTCCCTGGGCGGACCGCCG
>JBGQNJ010000153.1:0-4325 GCA_041501065.1 Dehalococcoidia bacterium | reverse complement strand
AGGATGGCGTTTATCGATTCCTCTTTCGCCTGGTCGATGAAGGCGCAGGTATTGACGATGAGGATACCGGCTTGTCGCGCTGGTGCGGGTGATTGGCCTGCCTCGTGCAGGGAGCGCTCGAGGCGCGTGGAGTCGGCGACGTTCTTGGGGCAGCCCAGCGTCAGCAGGTAGTACGACATCGGTGCGGGTACTCGGAAGACTGGAGTGGGCCTACTGGCGGGGACCGCGGCTGATGACGAGCGTGAGGGGGTCGCCGGTGCGGGCGTCTTCGTTCGGAGCGGGGCTCTGGCTGATGACGAAGCCGGCGGGCACTTCATCGTCGTACACCTTGACGACGACGTAGGTCAGCCCCGCAGCTCTGACGCTGGACAGGGCGTCCATCCCCATGGCGCCGCGCACATCGGGCACGGCGACGGCCTGCGCCTCGACGGACCCCTGTTGCGTTGCTTCGGCCGTCGGCTGGAGGGCGGTACCGGGGTTCACGACCTCGGCGCCCTCGCCGACCGGCTGCGTCGCGACGGCGGAGACGCCGACGTCGGAAGGCGCCTGTTTTTCGCCTCCGGATCCCATGCGATAGATCAGAGCGCCTACCAGGAGGAACACGAGAACGACTCCGCCCGAGACGATCCAGTTGAGCGACAGGGCCGGCGGCGCTGGCCTCGTTACCTGCGGCAAGGGCGCAAGCTCCGCTGTCTGGCGGCCCTTCTCCGGGTAGAAACGCAGCACTTCCTTGGGGTCGATCCCGAGGTACTGGGCGTAGGTCCTCAGGAAAGCGCGGCAGTAGACAGGGGCGGGAAGGGTATCGAACTCGTCATGCTCCAGCGCTTCTAGATAGCGCCGGGCAATTCGAGTGTCACGTTCAACGTCGTCGAGGGTCAGCCCCCGGGAGATCCGCGCCTCGGAGAGGATCCTTCCCAGAACTGCCATGCTGGCCTCTGGTGTTTTCTGTATCATGAACGAAAGGCAGTTTAGCCTGTCCGGATCTTAGGCTCAACCCTTAGGGGTCTTCACCAATGATACCACAGCGATTGGGGGTGATGCGGGCCGACGGCCGGCCGTCTCGAAGGCCCCGCTTTCAAACGAGGTCGCCTTTCTGGCGGCTTGCGGCCTCTTCTCCACCATTATCGCCCCTGCGTGATACGATGGAACGTGGCGGACGGCGAGACTACAGATCGGGGTCGCCGGCACTATCGTCCAACAAGGGAGGCTGGCCTCATGAGCAGCGACGAATGCGCTTTCAATGGCAAGATGCTTGGCGTCAATCTGAACACGTGCGAGATCGTGGCCGAGGAGATGCCCGCCGACTTCTATCGCAGCTACTTCGGCGGCTACGGCGCCGGGTCGCGGCTGCTGTTCGACCGAATCCCAAAGGGGGCCGACCCCCTGGGGCCGAAGAACGTCCTTGGCTTAATGCCCGGCCTTCTCAGCGGCACGCCCTTCTTCGGCAGCCGCTTCCAGGTGGTCGCCAAGTCGCCGAAGACCGGTGGCTGGGGTGACGCCAACGGCGGCGGCGACTTCGGGCCCTGGCTGAAGAATGCCGGCTGGGACGGCATTCTCGTGAGCGGGATCTCGGACAAGCCGGTCTATCTCTTCATCGACGACGAGAAGGCAGAGCTGCGCGACGCTTCCGATCTCTGGGGCCTGGACGCAATGGAGACGGAGGCGAAGCTCAAGGAGCGGCACGGCAAGAAGACAAGCGTCGCCTGCATTGGGCCTGCCGGCGAGAAGCTCTCGCTAATGGCCGGCGTCTGCAACGACCGCGGTAGGGTAGCTGCCCGCAGCGGCCTGGGCGCCGTCATGGGGTCGAAGAAGCTGAAGGCTGTCGCGGTTGTAGCTTCGCGCGCGGCGATACTTGCCCGCGACAAGGAAGTGCAGGCCAAGGTGCGCGATGCGTTGGACAACTTCTCAAAGCCGCTGGTTGACTTCTTTCACAAGTTCGGCACGCCCGGGATCACGGCCAGCTCAGCGGTGTCCGGCGACTCGCCGATCAAGAACTGGGGCGGCGTCGGTTCCGCCGACTTTCCCCAGGTCAGCGAGCTGAGCGGCGCCGCCTACGCCGCGAAGATGGACAGGCCCTACGGCTGCTGGCACTGCCCCGTCGCCTGTGGCGCTGAGAGCAAGGACTCCGACAACCCGAAGTACCCATTCCCGCGGCACACTCACCGCGCTGAGTATGAGACGATGGCCAGCTTCGGCGGGCTAGTCCTGAACAGCGACCTGGACTCGCTGACCTATCTGAACCACCTCTGCAACGCCTATGGACTGGACACCATCGCTGCCGGCGCGGTTATCGCCTTCGCCGTCGAGTGCTTCGAGAACGGCGTCATCACTAAGGAGGACACCGACGGCATCGCGCTCCGCTGGGGCAACACGCCGGCGATCATCGAGATGCTGGAGAAGATCGCGAGACGCGAGGGCTTCGGAGACGTGCTCGCCGATGGAACCCGCAAGGCGGCCGCGAGAATCGGGCCCGCCAGCGAACCCTTCGCTATGGAGATCGGCGGCGAGGAGCTGCCGATGCACGACCCCAAGCTGACGCCCGACTGGTTCACCACCTACAAGCTCGACCCCACGCCGGCACGCCACACCCAATGGGACTCGAGCCTGCGTCCGGGCTGGAACGCCGGCGCGCGCGTCGCGGACAGGGCGGAGGCGAGCGGCCGCGGCCCGTTCCACAAGGTCGCCTCGGAGTACTTACACGTTGTTAATAGCTGCGGTCTCTGCCTCTTCGTCACGATGTGCGGGCCAAACGACCATATTCATGAGTGGATCAACGCCTCCACCGGCTGGGACATGACCCTCGAAGAGGTGCGGCAGGTCGGAGAGCGGATCGCGAACCTGCGCATGGCATTCGAGGTGCGCGAAGGCAATAACCCAGCGCGGCGCAAGGTACCGGCGCGACTGATCGGTGACCCGCCGATGAGCGACGGGCCAAACGCCGGCGTCAAGCTCGACGTCGAGACGCTGGAGCGGGAATACCTCGAAGCCTGCGGCTGGGACGCCGCGACCTGCAAGCCGAGTCGCGCCAAGCTGACGGAGTTGGGGCTATCGGACGTAGCAGATGCCATCGGCGACTGAGTCGACCCACGAGGAAGACGTGAATGAGGCGGGAGCTGTCCCGCCTCATTGCTTGCGCTGCGGATAAAGCAGAAGACGGCCGGGGGAGCCGGACCGCCTTCCGCCAATCCAGACCGCCTCTGGCACCCTCACACCACAGACGGCTTTCAAATGTTTGGTAGGAGGTACAACCGCATTCTCGCGCGCGGATGTTTTCCACCTATAGCTGCCGTGTAAAGAATCGGTAAAAATGGCGAAATCTGTAGTCAATTCCTTGACCACCCTACGGCAACGTCTCGCCGTGACAGCCGGGTAGGGGCCACGGCCGTGCGCCCCTGCCCGGGGCCGTCCTTGATCAGCCTCTACGCCCGTGCTACACTGACGCTCGATGGTGGCAGATGCTGTTCTGCCGCTTTCGCCCTCATTTGGACCTTGAAACGAGGGCAGGTATCGCCAGGACGGGAAGCCGCAGCCAAGAAGAAGAGAGCGCTCTTCTGCGGTGGGCGTAGCCGAGCGGTTAAGGCGCCAGGTTGTGGCCCTGGAGATCGAGGGTTCGAATCCCTCCGTCCACCCCAATACTACCCGTCCGCCGGCGGCCTATCAGGAGTCTCCGTTGACATCGAGTGCATATCGTAGTCCCAGAACGCTCGGTTGTCTCATCCGGTCTCTGTTTCCCGTTCTGCTCGTGGTCGCGCTCGCCGCCGGAGCCCTCGCGGTGTCCGGATGCGGCGGCAGCTCCGACGACAAGGCGGTGGCGGCGATGGAGAAGTTCCTTGAAGTCGGCCAGAGCCCCGGCACGACGAATCAGATCCTTCTCGACAAGTTGCCGCCCGGCCTGCCGGAGGGCCTGCCGGAATACCCCGGCTCGAAGCTTATCGGGTCTACGGTAACGACCAGCAGCGCCGGCAAGGTGCTGGGCGTATTGCGGGAGACCGGTGACCCGGTCGACCAGGTCTACGCATTCTACGAACAGGCTTTCAGCACTGCTCCGTGGCGGGTGCAGGTGTCCACTTTCCCGGGCAAGGCCGCGGGCGTGCAGTTTACGAACATCAATGACTCCGGCGTGAGCGGCGCGGTAGTCATCCAGCCGTCAACCGGCGAGGACGGCACATCTGTCATTTTCCTCTCCATCCAGTCGACGTCCGGGTCGACCACTGCTGAGCCGTTCGAGCTCCAACCGAGCAAGCTGCTGCCGCTGGGCTGGCCCGAGCAAATACCGGTGTACCCAGGCGCGACGGTCACGGACACGGGCTGGGGACAAACCGGTT